>CAUSWL010000100.1:0-2760 GCA_963535345.1 uncultured Streptococcus sp. | reverse complement strand
TCAACCCCTTGTAGCCATTTTCAGACTCTGTTGTCCAGTCATCGTAGTCAGGTGCGCGGCCGTCATGAGGTTTGCCATCAGGCAACTCGCCACCGATACCAATCAAGAAGACTGCACCAAACTCTTTACAGATCGCATTTTCACGCTCTTTTGGTGTCAAGTCTGGGTAACGTTCTACCAACTCTTCTGTATGGATAAAGGTAATTTGTTTTGGCAAGATGGATTCGATATCATAGCGAGCTTCTACTGCTAACTCTGTCAGACGAATAGCCTTGTAAATCTTTTCAACTGTTTCTTTAAGATAAGCGATATTGCGTTTTCCATTTGGAATCACTTTTTCCCAGTCCCACTGGTCTACATAAACAGAGTGGGTCGCATCTAGCGAATCTTCATCTGGGCGAAGAGCCTTCATATGGACAAACAAACCTTCCCCATCACCGAAACCAAAACGAGCCAAGGTGTGACGTTTCCATTTAGCAAGTGAATGAACGACCTCATAGGTTTCATTCGGGATTTGCAAGACCTTCACAGATACTGGATTTTCAACACCTGAAAGGTTATCCTGCATCCCATCGCCGACCTTACTCAAGATAGGTCCCTGAACTTCAACGACTTCTAGTTTATCTTTCAAATACTGGGTAAAGGTATTTTTAACAAAAGAAATTTCTTCTTGCTGATGAATAAAACTTTTCTTCATAAACAGCTCCTCAAAAATTAGTTAAAAGCATTATACACCTATTTCCAAGAAAAGAAAAGAGTAAATAAGAAAAAGTCAGTGCTCTTTTGAACACTGACTCTGTCATTCATTAATCGTTTCGACCAAAGATACGTAAGATGCTAAGGAAGAGGTTGATAAAGTCTAGGTAGATGCTGAGCGCCATTGAGATGACCCAACCTGTCGCTACTTGTCCTCGTGACTGCTCATAAACATAGCGAATCTTTTGGTTATCCCAAGCAATCAAACCTGAGAAGACCAAGACCATGGCAATACTAATCATGTAGTCAAAGAAGCTATTGGCTAAAAATAGATTCACAACCATGGCAATAATGAGACCAACAAGCGCCGCCATCAAAGCTCGGCCCATTCCACTCAAATCTTTCTTAGTGAAAATTCCGATTGCCGCCATGACAAAGAAGAGAAGGGCACTGGATACAAAGGCTGATAAGACGGTCCCAGGTGTATAGAAGGCTACGACAAAACTAAGCGTAAATCCATTTAAAACAGAATAAACTAAAAATACTGGGAGAGCTGCTGGGCTATTTTTTGCAGCCATGCTACTTGCAACAAAGACTAGAGCAAGTTCTGCAAAAGTTGCAATCATCAACCAGAGACGGCCATGCATTAAAAAGTAGACCAATTGGGACTGAAAGACTGTCAACATCAAAGCTGACACGAGAGCTGATAGACCAATCCCAAGTCCCACAAAGGCATAAACCTTAGCGTAAAATTGATTGAGACCTGAACGTTCTTGAATAATCGTTTGATTCATTCTGATTCTCCTTTTTCTATAAATATGTCTTGATTATAACAAAGATTTTATAAATTAGCTAAAATAAAACATCAAAATTCCTGCTGCAACTGCTACGTTGAGACTTTCTGCTCGGCCTTTCATGCCAATATGAACCAGCTGATCAGCACTCTCAGCCATGACAGAACTAATCCCCTGCCCTTCATTTCCCATGACTAAAACAAAGTTCTCTAGTGAAGAAAGCTCACGATAATCCTTTGACTCTCTCGATAAGGTCGTTGCCAGAATGGGCAAATTGCTCTTCTTTGCCTCTTCTACAAAGCTGACAAGAGGCATACGATAGATAGGCAAATGAAAATGACTTCCTTGCATGGAACGCAGGGTCTTGAGACTGTATATATCTGCTGACTTGTCTGAAACAATAACCCCTGTAAAACCTGCCGCATCCGCCGTCCGAATCATGGTGCCCACATTACCAGGATCTTGAACATCCTCTAAAAATAGATACTTGCCCTGATGGAGATCAGGCAGTCCCACTTCTTCTTTTTGAATCACTGCAACAATGCCTTGAGGAGTTTGCGTATCTGCCAAATCTAGCAAAATCTCCTCTGAAACCCAAATAGTTTGAGGAAAAGCAACTAGCTGATCTCGGTAACTTTCTAGGGCAAAGACCTTTTCAATCGTCACTCCTGCTTGAACAGCTTCTTCGAATAAGTGCCAGCCTTCAATCAAATAAGCAGACTTTCGATATTTTTTTTGATGTAATTTCTTGGCATTTTTTACCACAGAATTGGCTTTTGAGGTTATAATAGTCATAGAAATATTATAACACAATCAAAGGGGTTTGGTATGCAAAAGGTTAGAATGATTGCCCAAGGCAGGGTGCAGGGTGTTGGTTTTCGTTGGGGTGTTGTTACTTTAGCTCTTGAAATCGGTGGCATCACTGGTCGTGTCTGGAATAACGACGATGGCACAGTGGAAATTCTTGCTCAGGCAGACTCCTCTGCCACTATGGCAAAATTTATCCAAGAAATCCGAAAAGGTCCGACACCTTTTTCAAAAGTTACCTATCTAGATGTACAAATGAGCAACTTTTCATCCTATTCGGACTTCAAAGTCGCAAATTAGGTCTCTAGAACTATTGTATATTTTACAAAAAAACAGTAGAATAGAAAGGTATAATTTTTAAAGAAGGAATGAAAACATTGAAATCTATTAAACGTTTTGCCCTCTCTGCTATGGGAGTGGCTATGCTACTCGTCTTGACAGGCTGTGTCCAAGTAGACAAAGC
>CAUSWL010000099.1:0-2825 GCA_963535345.1 uncultured Streptococcus sp. | reverse complement strand
CTAATGAAACTAACAGTAGAATCAACAGCCATGCGTTGGGTTGACCAAAGACCAGGGGCCTACTTGCCAGCTGCGATAGCAAGCGAATGACGCCCTCCAACCACTCAAAGACAAAGTTAAACTGAGTGACTGGGTAAACGAAGGACAGAATGAATAAGATGGACAAAAGCGGCAAGAAGACCACATCAAACAGAAAGGAAAAGACAAAGGTCAAAAGGATAGACCAAGGCTGAAATTCTGCAAAATAAAAGGATAGAATGGGCAATATTCCCAAAGAAATGACCAAACTTTCTCTGGCAACAGCCTTGATCCCATCGCCTTCTTTGCTGGTCATGGTCAAGATAAAAGCATAAGCGCAGGACAAGACTCCTCCTGCAGTTAGGAAAAAGTTTGGCATAATGATAAAAAGGACAAGGACCGTCAAGGCAAAATTATCCAAGCCCTTAATACCATGTTGTGCTAGTAACTTTTGCAAGAGACTGCGAATAACAGATGCTGAAAATCCTGTCAGACCTGCATAGATAAGAGAAAAGGGATAAGTTAGCCACTTCAACTTTTCTTGAGTTAAGCCCAATCGCAAGAGGAGTTTCTTAAAGGCATCCATGAAAAAGCCTACCTGCATACCCGACAAGGCAAAGAGATGGATAATTCCAAGACTGGAATAAAGCTCATTCATCTCCTCAAAGTCCGTGTCCAAATGTCCTAAAAGAAGACCTGTCATATAGTTGCGCATAGGATCTGGAAAGTGCATCTTGATCCAAACTACAGCCTTTCGACGTAAACTAGACAGATTTTCTCCTATATCCCAACTGCTAACCTGTTTCATTGACTGGATACTCTTGATAGTCAAAGTTTGGTAAATTCCTTGAGTCTTCAGATAGGCTTGGTAGTTAAAGCCACCAAAATTCCTCTGCCCTTCGGGTTCCGAAAGTTTTCCTTCTAGTTCAATCTCATGAAGGTCTGTTAAGGTCTGAAAGAGCTCTTTCTCTTCCTCGGACTGGAGTTTATAGTAAACTTGGAAGGTGTGACCCTCAGCCTTGCCCCGAAAGGACAGACTATCCCCATTGACTTTGATGGTATCTGGTGAAATCCTCACCTTTTCAACATAGCCAACCAAGTCTTGACTCACTTGTGTCTGTTGCCAGTTTTGAAACAGAAACCAAAATCCAAAAACTCCACAAATCGCTAGAACTTTTCCAGCCGGTTTCCAAGGAAATTGGAAAAAGAGACAGACGAGCAAAAAAACAAAACCTAGCAGTGCGAGATAGGACGCTCCTAAAATGGCATAGTAAAGCCAGAGCAACAGAAAGCTCAGATAGATTAGGGGGATAGGGAAATTCTTAATCCACTGTGACATAATCTTTTAGCTTTTCTATGGTCTTTGCGCCAATGCCAGAGACTTTCTTTAATTCATCTACCGACTTGAATTTGCCATTTGCCTCACGATGGTCGATAATATCCTGGGCTCGTTTGCCACCAAGTCCTTTGACCTGCTTGAGTTCTTCCAGACTGGCCTTGTTGAGATTGACCTTCTTTTCCTTGCTCGTCGAAGAGGCCGTCCCAGAGGCAGCCTGCTGACTAGCTGCTTCTTCTCCCTTAGTTGGAACATAGACAAGAGCCTCGTCACTGACTTTCTGAGCGAGATTGAGCGATTTACTATCTGCTTCCTCTGTCAATCCACCAGCTTTCTGAACGGCATCATGAACACGACTCCCTACTGGTAAATCATAAATTCCTGGCGATTTAACAGCACCTTTGACATCTACTGTGATTAGATCTTGTTCAGCAGACTCATCCTTTTCTTCCTTCTTGATTTCTTTTTCAGATGATGAATCCTTTGAAACAGCTGCAACTTCAGCCTGCAAATTTGTTTCTGTGACGGGTTTTTGTGTAGATGGTTTTAGCAAGAAAAATCCGCCCAAGGCCAAACCCAAACCAGCACAGATGACAATGATTTTATACTCTTTGATTTTCTCGATAATTGCTTTCATATTTTCTCCTCTCTTAAATTATTCGCAAGAGAAAGAAAAAAACAGCTGAAAAATCTTTTCACCTGCTTATTTATTTGCAAAATAGTCTTCCTTAGTCAAGACATAATGAACCCTTGTGATCATTCGACCTGGTTCTTTATTATCCATTCTGGCATAGGGTTCTTCGTGGGAAAAACGCATACCTGATTTCTCCATGACCTTTCCTGATGCGGGATTGTCTTTATCGTGAAGAGCTGTCAACTTGTTCATTCCAATCTTCTCAAAAGCCAGTTCAATCACGGCACGATTGGCTTCTGTCATCAATCCCTGATTCCAATACTTTTGGTTGATAATGTAACCAATAGCTGCTTTTTTGAGAAGGGGGTCGATCTTGTGCAAGTCAATGGTACCAATAAACTGACCATTGCTTTTTAATTCGATTCCCCACCGTCCCAAGGGATTAGCCAAGTAAAACTGAGCGATGTTGTTCTTGGTTTCTTCTAAACTTTGATTTGTTGGAAAAGTGTAGCGTGTATTTTCTCTGTCTGATGCATACTCAAACATAGCTTCTGCATCGTCCAAGGTTACAGGTCGGAGCAATAAACGCTCCGTTTCTATAGATGGATACTGGGCAAATTTCACAAATATTGATTCCATACTTTTCCCTCCATTAGAGCTTGATTCTCACTAGTCTAGCATAAATAAATTTGGATGACAAGTTTTTCTTGATTTTTGAAGCGGTTTCATATACAATAAAACCATCACATTTCTGATTTATGAACTGGAATGTGACAACTAAAACAATCCCGTCAATTGAAAGGTAGGTTATCTCTATGTTAATCGGAATCCCAAAAG
>CAUSWL010000098.1:0-3129 GCA_963535345.1 uncultured Streptococcus sp. | reverse complement strand
TCCAATCAGGCAGATTTTCAGGCTCACGGGGGAAGAAACTACCGTCAGCGCCATCGTTGTCGTAGAGAAAGTTTCCTTGGGCATCATAGGCTGCTAATTTATAGGGAAGGTGATTCAGTAGTGTTTTTAAATCGTTCATACCTTCATCATAGCTTCTTTCAGGAGAAATGGCAATGCTTTGGATTGGAGACAATACTATCATAGGATAGTATCACTTTGTCCGAGGAAAGTATTATCTCTTGGAGCAGTATCAGGGTATAATAAAGTAAAAGAAGACTCGAGGTGAAAATATGTCAAAACTTATTTTTTTAGATGTTGATGGGACATTAGTGGATTATCATAATCGCATCCCAGAATCAGCAGTAAAAGCTATTCGTCAGGCACGTGAAAAGGGACATCTGGTCTACGTTTGTACCGGTCGTAGCAAGGCAGAAATGCAACCGGAATTATGGGACATTGGCTTGGATGGTATGATTGGTGGCAATGGCTCTTATGTGGAGCATCATGGCCAAGTCCTCATGCATCAGTTGATATCCAAGGAAGATGCAGCAAAGATTGTAGATTGGCTAATAGAGCGCCATTTGGCCTATTATCTTGAGAGCAATAATGGTCTCTTTGCTAGTCCTGATTTTCGGGAGCGGGCGCGTGAGACACTTAAGACTTACGCTATTCAAAAGGGGCAATCTGCAGAATCTGTTGAGGGTAAGGAACCAGAAGATTTCATTCATGGCCTCCAGTATGGTGGAGAACTCTATCGTGACGACCTAAACAAGGTCAGTTTCGTTTTGGATTCCTATCAGGATCACTTGGATTCCAAAGAAGCTTTTCCACAGCTTGAAGCCCATACTTGGGGAGGTCGAGGTGAAACAGCCTTGTTTGGTGACTTAGGTGTTAAGGATATTAACAAGGCCCATGCCATTGATGTTCTTTTGGAATATTTGGGTGCTAAGCGTTCGGATACCATTGCTTTTGGCGATGCAAAGATTGATATCCCTATGTTGGAATACTGTGAGGTTGGCGTGGCCATGGGAAATGGTGGTCCAGAAATCTTGGCTATGGCAGACTTTGTAACAGACGATGTTGAATCTGATGCTCTCTATAAAGCTTTTGATAAATTGGGTTTGTTGCAATAGAAAAAACTGAGTTCCGTTTGGGAGCTCAGTTTGTATTTTATGCCGGTTTGCGACCGATAAATTTTTTCAAGAGATACAAGAGATAGCCAACAGCAATATACCCAGCGCTGATGACCAGGACGTTTATCATGACCTTGTTCCAACCAAATTTATTGACGTTGATAAAGAAGTAGGCGAAAGGACTATCTTTAGCACCTGGAATTGCAAGTTTTAGAACCAGTCCATTTAGGAGAGCAAAGGCGAAGTAAGACAGTGGGAATAGGGACCAGTAAAGTGGCTCGCGCAGACGATAGGCTTTCTTAGCATCGAAAGTGAGAGTATCAAGTACCAACCCCCAAGGTACAATATAGTGAACCAAGAAATTCCTTACTGTCCAGTATTTTTCAGGTTCTGTAATAGGTGCTAGCAGGATGTGGTAAATAACTCCTGTGATGAGGATGGCCATGGTTACGCCACCCTTGTAGCGGAGGAGTTTGGTGTTAGTTGTAGCATCTCCTTTTTTGAAGTCATAGAAGATAAAGAAAATCAAACTAGAGAAGACCAGAATATTGGACAAAACAGTGTAGTAGAGCAGCATACCCCAACCATCGTCATGGATTTGGATAGAGACTCCCACAAACCCACAAAGAGCTAGTAAGATACGGTAAAATCGTGAAATAGTCATAAGTTTCCTTTTCTTAATAAATAATCTCTCTTATCATATCACATTTTTCACTAACAATTTTGTGAAAATTCTAGTAAAATCAAAGTAAGAAAGACTTCAAGGAGATTACTATGCCAAATCTAATCGATTATCTTGAAAAGGTCAAGGAGCTTACCTTTGATCAAGAGCCTCTCAATATCTTGGATAAGGTTTGTATCAACGAAATCGGCTACCTAACTTATGAAAAATGGCTCACAGCAAGTGATTTACAGAAAACCATTAATTTACATGACTATGCCGAGGGTAAAGTGCTAAATCCTGAGTATACCTTCATGGTGACTAAGGAACGGGTGGAACTAGCTGAAGCTATGGTCAGGTCGCGGCGTTTCGCTGGACTTAATCTAAGTAACTACTGTAGTGTCTTGGACAAGGAAGTGGAAAAACAGTTTGCGGCGATGATTTTCAGCTTGCCTGAATTGGACTACCAGCAGCTTGTCTTTCGTGGGACAGATGATAGTGTCATTGGCTGGAAGGAGGATTTTCAGCTGACCTACAGTCGAGAAATTCCAGCCCATCGCTCAGCTATTGCCTTTCTGTCTGAGCACTTGCCAAACCTCAGTGGCCATGTCACTGTTTCTGGACATTCCAAGGGTGGCAATCTTGCCCTCTATTCGGCTGTTCAAAGCTCGACTGCTCTACGGGAGCAAATAGCAGAGCTCTTGCTTCTGGATTCTCCGGGCTTGATGAAGTCTCTCTTAGTGAAGCCTTCTTACCAAGAGTTAAAACCCAAGATGACTCTTATCAGACCTCAAGATTCTGTTGTAGGAGTCATGCTCTACTGGGAACAGGCTGCTCAGCTAGTAGCGTCGGAAGGTATAGGTATCGCTCAACATAATGCCTTACTTTGGCAGGTTGACCCGGAGAACAGGGATTTTATCTATGTGGATCAGCCCACAGAGATGAGTCAACGCTTGGAAGGAACTTTCCAAGAATGGATTGAGGCCTTGCCAAATCAACAACTCAAGCAAGTCTGTGATTTATTCTTTGATACCATTCTTGATTCTGGAATTGAAAGTCTAGACGATCTTGGGATAAAAACTCTCCCTAAGCTAGGTCAGTTGTTGCAAGAATTTAGCAATCTCACTGACCAACAAAAGAAGGTTCTTCAAGACGGTTTCAACCAGTTACTTTGGATATTTTGGAAGTCAGGAAACAAGAAATCTAGCCTGCCTAAGCTAGAACTTCCTGATTTTATCAAGAAGTTGAGTGAATTAACGAACAGCGATTAGGGGCAGCTAGACTATAGGAGTGGAGGATATCATGCCTAAAAACGTACTTATTACAGGAGCAACA
>CAUSWL010000097.1:0-3583 GCA_963535345.1 uncultured Streptococcus sp. | reverse complement strand
TTTTCTAACATCTTTCTCTCCTAGAAAAAAAGGAGCCGAAACCCCTTTAGCTATATGGAAAACACCGTTTTCTCGTGTCAATCTCCATTTAAATAATTCATTAACTATATTATAAGAATCACTCTAGCTGAAAATAATAAAGCAGACCCAAACTTCCAAAAGACAGAACTAAGTATAGGATTCCTATTTGCAATCCATACAAATGCCAAAAACTACCACTAACTAAAATAAAAATCGACGTCTCAGCAACAAGGCGATGCCATTTTTTAAAAGCATGTGGAGATTTTGGTGCCATATATCGCGCCCAAAATAAGATTAATAGAACTGCTAGAAGAAAAAACAGGAATTTTTCCAGCCAAGAAATTTGTATCACAGATACGGAGAAAAGACCAAGGATTGCCACAGCCTCAACCAAAAAGCGCAGTCCTTCAATCAATCGCATCATGCTATCACCTTCTATAAATAGTCAAATTAACAGTTCCAAATATTCATTAAGAATTACCCATTAAAGCTTTCAGTCAACTGAGGCACCACTTGTTTCTTACGTGAAACAGCACCTGGGAGGAAAGCGTGGTTGTTTTCAAGTTTGAAATTGAAGGCAGCTTCCACCTTGTCCATGTTTGATCCAAGAGCAAGGATTTCTGAGTTTGAGTTGACGATGTCTGTAATCATCAAGACAAAGTCTGAGTAGCCGTTTGCTGCATTAGCTGCTTGCATTGCTGCTTCGATTTCTGCTTGGCGTTCCAAGACTTCAGCAATATCAACTGTATTGACTTGGGCAACACGAACCTTATTTCCATTGAGTTCAAAGGTCTTAGCATCGATATCAATCAATTCTTCAGCAGACTTGCTAGCCAAGTTAGTACCAGCCTTGAGCATAGCCAAACCGTACTCTTCCAAGTTGACACCAGCTAATTCAGCCAATTCAGGCGCAATGACTTTATCAGATGGGTGAGTTGTTGGAGATTTCAAAAGAAGAGTATCTGAAATCAAACCTGAAAGCATCAAACCTGCGATTTCTTTAGGAACAGCTACACCATGCTCTTTGAACATGCGGTAAACGATAGAAGACGCTGATCCAACTGGTTCCAAACGCATGTAAAGTGGGCTGGCAGTTTCAAAATTAGCCACACGGTGGTGATCCACAACTCCGTAAACTTCTACTTCAGCAATATCTGACACTGATTGTTGGAATTCATTGTGGTCAGTCAAGATGACTTGCTCTGCACCTTCTGCTTTAGCAGATGTGATGACGCGTGGTGCTTCTACACCAAAATAGTTCAAAACAAAAGCTGTTTCTTCATTAGGAGTTCCAAGTGCTACAGCTTCTGTGTCCAATCCATAAGCCTCTTTTGCAAGGTAAGCAAAGGCTACAGATGACCCGATGGCATCTGAGTCTGGATTTTGGTGACCAAATACTAGAATCTTAGACATGATAATACCTCTTTAAATTTATTCACCTTATTGTAGCACTTTTTTCCTCTTTTGACAAAAGTAAGAGGAGCCAAAGGACTCCTCGTTAGACATCAATATGGTTGACTAGATTTTTCTCTTGATTTTCAGATAAAAATCGTTCTTTCTGCGGGCGTTTCTTTCGTTTGAGGAGAGCTTCGGCGGACATGGCTTCTTCCTTAGTGGCAAAACCCTGAGCATAGATGAGTTTGACTGGCAAGCGAGCTCGGGTATACTTGGCTCCCTTACCACTATTATGAACGGCAAGGCGCCTCTTCACATCCGTTGTATAGCCCGTATAGTAAGACCCGTCGCGACACTCCACCACATACATATAGGCCTTATGATCCATAGTAAATCTCTTGAATTTCTGGTGTATAGGAACCATCATCATTGTGAACGATGAGAGGTGGCAAGACCTTAAAGCCACTCGTTGAGCCATCCTTGATAGCTTCGATTAAGAGCATATTGGCCTCCTTCTCACGTTTAGGATAGACAAATTGCAGGCGCTTGGGTGCCAAATTATGGCGTTTGAGCATGTCTAAGATATCCAAGAGCCGATCTGGACGATGAACCATGGCCAAACGGCCATTAGACTTGAGAATACTCTGAGCACTTCGGCAGATTTCTTCTAGGTTAGTCGTAATTTCGTGTCTGGCCAGAAGGTAGTGCTCACTCTCGTTGAGATTAGAATGCGGATCCACCTTAAAATAAGGCGGATTGCACAAAATCATATCCACCTTACTTCCCTGAATGTGGGCAGGCATATTTTTCAAATCATCACAGATGACCTGCATCTGCTCTTCCAAGCCATTCAACTGAACCGAACGCTCTGCCATATCCGCCAAACGCTCCTGAATTTCTACAGAGAGAATTTTTGCCTTGGTACGACTACTTGCAAAAAGTCCCACTGCACCATTTCCAGCACAAAAGTCCACAATTAAACCCCGTTTAGGGAAGCGAGGAAAGCGTGACAAGAGAACACTATCCACCGAATAGCTAAACACCTCTCTATTTTGAATGATCTTGATATCTGTCGAAAAGAGCTGGTTGATTCGCTCTCCTGGTTTTAATAATTGTTCTTCTTTCATACTTTTATTATAACAAATGATGTTAATATTACAAGCGATTTAAATAATCGTATTTATGGCTTCTTCTTTAAATACTCTAGTGCCTCACGCGTCCAAACAGGCATCATTCGCCCAAGTGGTGCAAAACCGTGCTTGATCCGATCATTTGAAAAACGTCTCCGTCTTGGCAATTGATGTTTTTCCTCTTCCAAGGTACGGATAGAAAGACTAGCCTTCCCAGTGTATTCGTCAAAATCCACCACCTGAACTTGGACTTCATCACCAATTTTTAAAATGTCATAGATATTTTCAATAAATCCCGTCCGAATCTCCGAGATGTGAATCAGCCCTGTCACCCCTGTCTCTAACTCAACAAAGGCACCATAGGGCTGAATTCCTGTAATACGCCCAGTTAGCTTATCACCAATTTTCATTCTAGTCCTCAATTTCAATCGTTTCAATTACTACATCTTCAACTGGTTTGTCCATTGCACCAGTCTCAACAGCTGCAATGGCATCCAAGACGGCAAACGATTCTGCGTCCACCAATTGCCCAAAAACAGTATGGCGACGGTCAAGGTGAGGAGTTCCACCTTGTTCTGCATAAATCTCAGCGATTGGTTCAGGCCAGCCACCACGCGCAATCTCTTTCTTAGAGTACGGCAAGTGTTGGTTTTGCACGATAAAGAACTGGCTACCATTGGTATTTGGACCCGCATTGGCCATAGAAAGGGCACCACGGATATTATAGAGTTCTTCAGAAAATTCATCTGCAAAAGAGTCACCGTAGATTGACTCGCCCCCCATACCAGTACCAGTTGGGTCTCCACCTTGGATCATAAAGTCCTTGATAATGCGGTGGAAAATCACACCATCATAGTAACCATCTTTTGACAGAGCAACAAAGTTAGCCACTGTTTTAGGAGCCTGTTCAGGGAAAAGCTTGATACGCAAGTCTCCGTGATTTGTCTTAATGGTCGCAAGAGGACCTTCTACTGTTTCAATTTCTACTTGTGGGAAATGCAATTCTTTTTCTACCATACCAAATCCTTCTAAGGCAT
>CAUSWL010000096.1:0-3631 GCA_963535345.1 uncultured Streptococcus sp. | reverse complement strand
TGAGGTTGTAGGCACCGATAACAGTTCCTTTTTCACGGTCAACCACACCAGGTGATCCCATCCCAATCCCTCGGAAGTCTGTGGCTGACAATCCAAGCAAGTCCAAACGATGTTGAATAGACTCGATCATATCATCTACAATATGGCTTCCTTCATCCAAAATATTAGTCTTGATAGACCATTTTTCTTGGATTTCTCCCTCTTGAGTTAAAATTGCAAACTTGACAGATGTTCCACCAAGGTCAATCCCTATAATCTTTTGACTCATCGTCTTCTCCTTTTTAATTGAAAATGCTTACAGATATAGTATAACAAAATCGTCCATTTTGTGCAAAGGTTTGCATTAACTTCCTAGAAATTATTCTGATTTATGGTTTCCAAAGACCAGAACCATCTACGTAGTATCTGCCACCATCAACTCGCTCATTCTTTGCCATTTTACCATCTGATTTCAAATAGTAATTTCCTTGCCAAGTATTACGAGCGTATGAACCATCTGATTTCAAGTAGTACCAAGATTGATAAGAAGAGTCATTAATCCACTCACCTTGTGCCATTTTACCGTTCGCTTTGAGATAAAAAGCGCCTTGCCAAGCATTTTGGGCATAGGATCCATCTGATTTCAAATAATACCAAGCTTGGTATGATGAATCATAAATCCATTCACTTTGAGCCATCTTTCCGTTTGCTTTAAGGTAGTAACTTCCTATCCATGTGTTTCTTGCATACGAACCATCCGATTTGAGATAATACCATCCCTTGTAATATGAGTCATATATCCACTCACTCTGAGCCATTGTTCCATCTGATTTGAGATAGTAATCTCCTTTCCAAGAATTGGTTACTAGATTACCATTGTCAGAATAATAATACCAATATCTATCCTGCTTAACCCATCCACTAGAAGAAACTCTATTCTGTGGACTAGACTGGCGTGGTTTAAAGACTCCCCGAGGTGCATTTGCACGTTCACAAGCTATCCCATCACCATCTTTGTCTAGTCTTGAAGAATATCCAGGCTCTCCTCTATGGATATCAGAATAACCATTTTCCCATGCTTCTTTACAACTAGAAAAATGAATATTTTCTTCTGCACTAACCAGTTGAGCAAACAAACCTAAAATTGGAAAAACAGTAAGAATCACTTTCAGCAAAATTGTTTTTTTTCATCATTTCCTCCTAATAAAATGACATCGTTTTCTTTTTATTTTATCAAACTTAATTCAACAATTCAACATATCCATTATATTTTTTAATTTATGAAATTTATTTAGAATTCACTTCCAACTCATACAATCCTCTCACTGCGTTACAGCCATAGATAGCCTCCGCCTGAGCTAGGTCTTTTAAAGTCAAGACTTTTTCCTCTACCAGTCCTCTTTCCAGCAAATGCTGACGATAAATTCCTGGCAAAATTCCAAGTCTGATAGGCGGTGTGTAGAGTTTTCCAGCGATTTTCAGAACTAGATTCCCGATAGACGTTTCCAATAGCTCTCCTGCTGCATTATGGTAAATGCTTTCCTGTTTACCTAGGCTTAAATGTGGTCTGTGAGTGGTTTTGAAGTAGGTAAATGCTTGCTGCAAATCAGCTTCTTGCAGACAAAGTTTTGCTTTGCAGAAGCTTGGACTAAGGGGGCTTAAGATTTGGCGACTGAGTTCCATCTCTCCAGACTTGCTGGTAATAATTCGCAAGCGGTAGTCTTGATTATCATCACAAACTTGACACTCTTCCTCTATCTTTTGTCTCAGGTCTTCTGGGTCAAAAGGATTGGCAAAATATCGACTAGCCTTTGTCAGTCTTTCCAGATGTTGTTCTTCAAACAGCAGTTGTTTTTTGCTGATTTTCCCAGTTGTAATCAATTGGAATCGTGCTTGTTTACGATAGAGAATAGCCGCCTTTTGATGAACCTCTCGGTATTCAGATTCCCAAGTACTATCCCAAGTAATCCCTCCGCCAACTCCATAAATGGCTTTCCCTTGATGCAGTTGAATAGTCCGAATGGCGACATTGAAAATTCGTCGCCCATTTGGAAGCAAGAGACCAATCGTTCCGCAGTAGACTCCGCGTGGTTGAGGCTCCAAGTCCTTGATGATTTCCATGGTTGCAATTTTCGGTGCTCCCGTTATGGAACCACATGGAAAGAGCGAACGGAAGATTTCAACTAGGTCCACATCCGGTCGTAACTGACTCTTAATGGTCGAAGTCATTTGCCAAACGGTCGAATACTGCTCCACCTGACACAGACGCTCCACATGCTCACTTCCAACTTCAGAAATACGGTTCATATCGTTTCGCAAGAGGTCTACAATCATCATATTTTCAGAGCGATTTTTAGGATCCTGCTCCAACCAGCTAGCCTGGGCAAGGTCTTCTTGGTCAGTCACTCCACGCTGAGTCGTTCCCTTCATTGGTCGCGTTGTCAACTCACGGTCATTTTGCTCAAAAAAGAGCTCTGGGCTCATGGAAATCACTGCCATCTCATCATGTTCAACATAGGCATTGTAGCCCGCCTCCTGCTCTACCACCATACGATTGTAAATGGCAAAAGGATTGACACTCAAGTCTTGCTTGAGTTGGACAGTGTAATTTACCTGGTAGGTGTCCCCCTGACGCAAATGATGGTGAATCTGGGAAATAGCTTTTTCATAGTCCTCTGCAGATGTTTGTTCACGCCACTTTGAAGGCAAATCTACTTCCTCATAAGTCAGAGGAATAGGGGATGTTTCCACCCTATCGTGAACGGTAAAGTAAAGCAAATATTCGCCCAGTAGAGGAAGTTTGTGAACTGCTAGTTTTTTCTCAAAAGCAGGTGCAGCCTCATAGCTGACATAGCCCACGACATAATAACCTTGCTCTTGGTAGCTTTCCACTTGTGCCAGCAAGTCTGCCACTTCTGATAAATCTCTCGTTTTTAACTCTTTGATAGGCTGAGTGAAGGTGTATCTCTCCCCCAAAGCTCTAAAATCAATCACTGTTTTTCTATGCATATCTTAAGTATAGCACAAAAGAAATAAACCCTCAGCTACAAAACTAATCAATATAACTTCCTTTTGATGAATTTTAACTCTATGTAGTTGCTTAATATAAAATTTCTCCTAGTAGTTATTACCACTAGGAGAAATTTTTGCTAAATATTACTTGCTAGTTCACTAGAAGAAAAAGTCAATTTACGAATATAGCTATTAAATCCTAATTAGACTTCATCATCTTCTTTTCGACGATGACTTAGAAGAGCTAACCCCAGAATAGCGCTAGTTGCTGCTACTACCATTGTACTTAGCGATTCTGCTGTTCCTGTATTCGGAAGTTTTTTAGTCTTCAGGGTATCTTCTACTGCTTTCTTGGCTTCCGGTTTACTTTGCGCAGTTGGGTTGACTGAGGCAATGCTGGTTATTCCATCAGTCTTGGCTTGATCGACTTCTACATTTGTGGTCGCAGCGTCAATTGCTTGTTTCGCTGTATCTGCTTTCGCCTTGGCATCTGCCTTCGCTGCAGCTTTCTCTTCATCCGTCAAATCAGTACGTGAATCAATGGCTGCTTCCTTAGCTTTCAGCGCATCATCAATCGCTTGCTTAGCTGCTGGCTTACTTTGCGCGGTTGGGTTGACTCCGTTAACTTCAGTTGTCCCAG
>CAUSWL010000095.1:0-3696 GCA_963535345.1 uncultured Streptococcus sp. | reverse complement strand
CTCTCAGTTCCTCAACAGCTGGTTTCTGAGGATTGAAGCGAGGCAATTTCAACTGAGTGTCAATATCATATTGAATCCCTTGGACTAGTTTTTCCAGATTTGTGATGGCTTGAGGAAATCGCTCTGCAAAATCATTCTTTAAATCCTGAGGAGTTTTTAGGACTGTTGTCTGATCAATTGGTCCTGTTTCCGTCAAGCTTTGATTGTCCTTGATGGCTGCCAGCATCTGCATGGCTTCCACATCTCCCGCCTCAAAAAATCGAACGGTATGAAGAGGGAGCACAGGGTGGCTAAACTCTTGAACCGGCGTATCCGCAAAAACTCCGATGAAGTAATCTAGACCAAACGGCAAGTCTCCACTAGCAAAAGGCGCTGGGACAATAACTGCTACTCCTTCTGTTAGGTGCTTCACATCCTCCCAATTGCTCTTCCCCATCATTTTGACGGTCGACATCTTCATCAGATTCTGGTAGCCCTTCGTGGACAAGGCGATCATCCGAAACGGAATGGTTTCATTGTCTACTTTTAGTCCAATTTCTAAACCGACCAAGGGGCTGAGGTTGTGGGCCTGACAGGCTTCGATAAATTCATAAGCACCATACAAATTATCTACATCCATGATTCCCAATGCATCATAACCCATGCTTTTAGCCACTTGGACATAGTCTTTTATGGTCACAAGGCTTTCCATAAAGGTATAGACTGATTTGGTATCTAGCTGTGCAATCACTTTTTCTCCTCCCTCACTTGTCTATTTTTGGGACTCTTTATTGTACAAAAAAACACCACTGCTACACAATGATGTCTCAACAACGGAAGACATGGGATTCGAACCCACGCACGCTTTTACACGCCTACCGCGTTTCCAACACGGCCTCTTAAGCCTCTTGAGTAATCTTCCATGAATAAAAAATATGGAGCCGGTGGGAGTCGAACCCACGTCCAAACACCTGCCAGCATATTTGTCTACAACCATAGGTTATGTCTTATTTTAACAGCTACATGACACATAACTCAAGCCCTGTACCTGCGAGTCTATCAATCTCTTATCTAACTCCTAGACAAAGCTAGATCGTATCTCGCTAAAATTAAGACCTGTCATCAAACACGAGCGATTCGAATCGGGTCACGCCTGCTGGTGTTTAGGCAGCTAAAGCGTAAGAATTATTATTTTTTGCAGTTATATTTAACTGGCGTTTTACATCCGCTAGATGAGTTGCAAAATATACCTCATAATGCCTGTCGAATCCGTAACGACCCCAAAACGAATACAATTAGTATATCAAAATGTAGCCAAAAATGCAAAAGAAAAAAATTGAACAAGAAGGCTTCCACCGGGAAGCTCCTTGCTCAATTAACTGTTCTTATTGAAGATTCAACTTGTACTTGCTGATATAGTGAATCGTGAAGTACATAGAAACAATCTTAATGACTTCATAGATAAGACCTGGAATGAAGTTTACTCCCAAATCATCAATATCTCCATAAACTATTGTCTCCATGAATGCATTAGTATCTCTAAATGGGCTTACTGCTGTACCAATGATACTTAAAACAAGGCATAAAAGAAAGAAAAACAGAATAGCCTTAAATCCACGACGATTTTGGAACAGTTGGCCAAGTGCAATCGATACATAAAATAACAAGATTCCTGAAGCTGTGGTAAAAATCCACCAAATGATCATCCAAAGAACGATTGAATGACTAAAAACAGGAGAAAGCAAATGAAAAACAGGAGAGAGGTCTTCTCCTACCACTAATCCCATCACAATAATTGTGACGAAACCACTCAAAAATAGAAGAAATAGGCAGTAAAGACTCGCTACTAAAGCTCCTACAAATTTAGATAAAATGATCGCATGTGGACTAGCTGGAAGGGTCCAGGTCAAGTAGCCTTCACGTCCGTATAAGTTGGAATAGAAACGACGGATAATAATATAGTAGTTGCTAAGATAAAGACCGATGATACCGCCAAAAATGAGAACCCCAAGAGTTCCTGCTACCATTTGTATGGTATCTGGTTCCCAACTTCTAATAGTTGTTGAAGAACTTCCAGCAATAATACCTGTTAGTACTGACAAACCTAGTGCGATCAGGGTGATCAATAAATACCACTTAGCTGTCGATTTAAATTCATATTTTAATAATTTACCAAACATGGGGTCCTCCTAATAAACACGGAATTGATCACGGAAGATCTCATCGATTGATTTTCCGTGTTGATTGCGCAAAACAGTCGTATTTTCATGCAAGAGGATTCTTCCTTGGTTGATGAAAATCGCTTCATCCAAAACTTGCTCAATATCCGCAATCAAGTGAGTAGAAATCAAGACAGAAGAGTTTGGACGTCGGTTTTGAATAATGGTCCGCAAAATATAATCACGCGCTGCTGGGTCGACCCCACCGATTGGTTCATCAAGGACATACAAGTCAGCTTCACGACTCATCACCAAAATCAATTGTACTTTTTCCTTGTTCCCTTTTGAAAGGCTGTTCAATTTTTGATTTGGATGCAAATGCAAATCGTTGAGCAATTGGTAAGCTCGTTGGACATTAAAATCTGAATAAAAATCTTGGAAATAGCTAATAGCATCACTAATTTTTATATTTTCACTCAGATAAGTCGTATCCGGCAAATAGGAAACAACTTTTTTAGAAGCTGGGGATGGTAATTGACCATGAATATAGATATTTCCAAGGCTTGGTTGCAACAAACCATTAATCAATTTAATGATGGTTGTTTTCCCGCTACCATTAGGCCCCAAAAGGCCGATAATACGGCCAGGTTGGATGTTCAAACTAACATCCATGAGAGCAACTTCATGCCCATAATTCTTTGTCACATGGTCCAAGTAGACCAAAGGATACTGATTCATGTAAATCTCCTTTATTTTCTATTTATGCTATTATACCTTGTCCTCTTGATGATTGCAACTTTATCTGAAAATTTGCTAAGAATTTGAAAATGGTTGTTCAAAAATACAGGTGTAAACAAATCAGAGGTTAGGGAAGCCCCTAACCTCTGATTTGTTTTGATGAATAGAATTTTTAACTAATTCCAAGTGCAATCCGTGCATAGCGGCTCATTTTTTCAACCGTCCAAGCAGGATACCAGACCAACTTCACATCCACCGATGTCACTTCTTCTACTTCTGCTAAAACATCATGAATCTGATCTGTCAGAAGATCCGCTAATGGACATCCCATGGTCGTTAGCGTCATATCAATAATAGTCGCTCCAGTTTCACCATCAAAATGGATCTCGTAAACAAGACCTAAATTAACAATGTCAATCCCAAGCTCAGGATCGATTACCTCTTCCAAAGCATTTAAGATTTTATTTTTAATTTCTTCAATTTGCTCAGTTGTATATGCCATATGACTTCCTTTTTTTGCTATTTTACTCTCGATAGAATTTCTTGGCTCGGGTTAAAAAGATCCGCAGGATCTGGCCACTCTCTTGTTTTTAGGTAGCCGTTAAAAAGGTCTCCCGGACCTGGGTCGCTTTTTGATTTCTTGGCGACCGTTAAAAAGGTCCCCCGGACCTTCCTCGCTTCCGAATTTCTGGGCTCGGGTTAAAAATGTCCCCTGGACATTTTTAATCCTCTATAAAGTCACGCAATGGTTTGCTTCTGCTTGGGTGGCGGAGTTTGCGGAGGGCTTTGGCTTCGATCTGACGGATCCGTTCACGGGTCA
>CAUSWL010000094.1:0-3740 GCA_963535345.1 uncultured Streptococcus sp. | reverse complement strand
AACAGGATTCTCAATGGCTGACTTGTTCGGTGATATCGAACTTTAATCAAATTGATAATCACAAAATCCTTTGTTTAAAACAAGGGATTTTTCTTTTGTCTCTTTCCCATTTTTGATATAATAGTTCTATGTTAGATTCAGAAAAACAATCACAATATCAATTGTTAAATGAGGAACTCTCTTATTTACTTGAAGGTGAGAGCAATGTTCTTGCCAATCTTTCAAATGCTAGTGCCCTCCTAAAATCTCGCTTTCCGAATACTGTATTTGCAGGGTTTTATCTGTTTGATGGTAGCGAGTTGGTTTTAGGGCCTTTTCAGGGTGGTGTTTCTTGTATTCGCATTCCGCTTGGGAAAGGCGTGTGTGGAGAAGCTGCTGAGTTTCAAGAGACTGTTTTGGTTGGCGATGTGGGCACCTATCCAAACTACATTTCTTGTGATAGTATGGCAAAGAGTGAAATCGTGGTTCCCATGCTCAAGAATGGTCGATTGCTGGGTGTCTTAGACCTAGATTCTTCACTTATTGATGATTACAATGCCGTTGACCGTGATTACTTGGAACAATTTGTCGCTATTTTGCTTGAGAAGACAGAATGGGACTTTACGATGTTTGAGGAGAAAGCCTAATGTATCAAGCACTTTATCGAAAATATAGAAGCCAGACTTTTTCACAACTGGTAGGCCAAGAGGTTGTGGCTAAAACCCTAAAACAAGCGGTCGAGCAGGAAAAGATTAGTCATGCTTATCTTTTCTCAGGACCTCGTGGAACTGGGAAGACCAGTGTAGCCAAGATTTTTGCCAAGGCTATGAACTGTCCGAACCAAGTGGACGGAGAACCATGTAATAACTGCTATATCTGCCAAGCAGTGACAGAAGGTAGCTTAGAAGATGTTATCGAAATGGATGCGGCTTCGAATAACGGAGTTGATGAAATCCGAGAAATTCGGGATAAATCTACCTATGCTCCTAGTTTGGCACGTTATAAGGTCTATATCATAGACGAGGTTCATATGTTGTCTACAGGGGCTTTTAATGCGCTTTTAAAGACGCTAGAAGAACCAACTCAAAACGTTGTCTTTATCTTGGCGACCACCGAATTGCACAAGATTCCAGCAACTATTTTATCGCGTGTCCAACGTTTTGAGTTTAAGTCGATTCGAACTCAAGATATCACGGCACATATTCATCATATTTTAGAAAAAGAACATATCAGTTCTGAACCAGATGCTGTAGAAATTATTGCCAGACGAGCTGAAGGTGGAATGCGGGATGCCTTGTCTATTCTGGACCAAGCCTTGAGTTTGACACAGGGAAATGAGCTCACGACTGCTATCTCTGAGGAGATTACGGGTACCATTAGTCTATCAGCACTAGATGACTATGTAGCCGCCTTGTCTCAGCAGGATGTTTCAAAAGCGCTTGATTCTTTGAATCTTTTGTTTGAAAATGGCAAGAGCATGACTCGTTTTGTGACGGATCTCTTGCAGTATTTGCGTGATTTACTAGTTGTTCAGACAGGTGGCGAAAATACTCATCATAGTCCAGTTTTTATGGACAATCTAGCTCTTTCTCAGGAAAGTCTCTTTGAAATGATTCGCATAGCGACTGTGAGCTTGGCGGATATGAAAGCTAGCCTGCAACCTAAGATTTATGCTGAGATGATGACCATTCGTTTAGCTGAGACTAAGCCTGAACCAGTGCTTTCAGAAGCTGTCGAGAGTGAAATTTCTACACTAAGACAGGAAGTCGCTCGTCTCAAGCAAGAACTTGCTAATGTTGGAACGGTGCCTAAACAAGTGGCGCCAGTCCCTAGCCGTCCAGCCACTTCCAAGACAGTATATCGAGTAGACCGTAATAAGGTTCAGGCTATCCTACAAGAAGCTGTTGAACATCCTGAATTGGCACGGCAAAACTTGATTCGCCTACAGAATGCGTGGGGAGAAGTGATTGAGAGTTTAGCTGGACCTGATAAGGCTCTGCTTGTTGGTTCTCAACCGGTCGCAGCAAACGAACACCATGCTATTTTAGCTTTTGAGTCTAATTTCAATGCAGGGCAAACCATGAAACGGGATAACCTCAATACCATGTTTGGCAATATTCTCAGTCAGGCGGCTGGATTTTCACCTGAAATCCTGGCAATTTCCCTAGAGGAATGGAAAGAGGTTCGTGCAGCATTTTCAGCTAGAAACAAGTCTTCTCAAGCAGATCAAGAGGTAGAAGAAGAGAACTTGATTCCAGAGGGATTTGAATTTCTGGCTGATAAAGTCATGGTCGAAGAAGACTAAAAGTGGATTTCATGGTACAATAATCCTATGACTAGACAACAATTTATCGTGATAGCACTATTTACCGCTGCTGAGACTTATTTTTTCAATGAAGCTTGGATGACGGGTCGCTATTTCATGGCAGCCTTTTGGGCCATTCTACTTTTTCGAAATTTTAGATTAAGTTATGTAATGGGGAAAATAGTAGATGCCATTGATCAGCACCTAAACCGCAAGGATTAGTCACTAGCTTCTAAACAAAATCAAAGCCTTTTAGGCTTTTTTTTGTTATACTAGTAGAGTATATTTATGGACCTTTTCTTGTATTTTTTGAGAAATGTAAGTGATTTCTCTAAGGATAAAGGAAGTAGGCCAGAAAAAGAAAGGAACTATCATGTCAGTATTAGAGATCAAAGATCTTCACGTTGAGATTGAAGGAAAAGAAATTTTAAAAGGGGTTAACCTGACCCTGAAAACAGGAGAAATCGCCGCTATCATGGGACCAAATGGTACTGGTAAATCGACTCTTTCTGCCGCTATCATGGGAAATCCAAACTATGAAGTTACCAAAGGTGAAGTCTTGTTTGATGGCGTAAACATCCTTGAGTTGGAAGTGGACGAGCGTGCGCGTATGGGACTTTTCCTTGCTATGCAATACCCATCAGAAATTCCTGGAATTACCAATGCTGAGTTTCTTCGTGCAGCTATGAATGCTGGTAAAGAAGACGATGAGAAGATTTCAGTTCGTGAATTTATTACTAAACTAGACGAGAAGATGGAATTGCTAAACATGAAAGAAGAAATGGCAGAGCGTTACCTCAACGAAGGTTTCTCTGGTGGTGAGAAAAAACGTAATGAAATTCTTCAACTCTTGATGTTGGAACCAACTTTTGCCCTTTTGGATGAGATTGACTCAGGTCTTGATATTGACGCCCTTAAAGTTGTGTCCAAAGGTGTCAATGCTATGCGTGGCGAAGGTTTTGGTGCTATGATCATCACACACTACCAACGTCTTTTGAACTACATCACACCAGACGTGGTCCACGTGATGATGGAAGGTCGTGTTGTCCTTTCTGGTGGTCCAGAATTGGCTGCCCGTTTGGAACGTGAAGGATACGCAAAACTAGCTGAAGAACTTGGCTACGACTACAAGGAAGAATTGTAATTCCCTCGTATCTTTTAGGAGAAGTAAATGACTAAAGAAACTATTAAACTTTTTTCAGAAATGCACGCTGAACCAAGCTGGTTGGCTGACCTCCGTCAAAAAGCTTTTGATAAGATTGAGAGTTTGGAATTACCAGTTATTGAGCGTGTCAAATTTCACCGTTGGAATCTGGGAGATGGAACCATCACAGAAAGTGAGCCATCAGCAAATGTTCCAGATTTCACAGCTTTAGATAATCACTTGAAGTTGGTGCAAGTAGGAACGCAAACTGTTTTTGAACAAACTCCAGTTGAATTGGCTGAACAAGGAGTA
>CAUSWL010000093.1:0-3851 GCA_963535345.1 uncultured Streptococcus sp. | reverse complement strand
GATGATAAAATAAACGCATGAAATTAGATAAATTATTTGAGAAATTTCTTTCTCTCTTTAAAAAAGAAACGAATGAATCAGTGGAGTCTGATTCGACTAGTATGCGTCGTTCACGGAGCGATAGAAAAAAATTGTCCCAAGTAGGCCCAATTCGGAAATTTTGGCGTCGTTATCATCTGACAAAAATCGTCATCATTTTAGGGTTAAGTGCAGGTTTACTAGTAGGGACCTACCTATTTGCAATAGCCAAGTCTGCCAATGTCAATGATTTACAAAATGCCCTGAAAACGCGAACTCTGATTTTTGACCGCGAAGAAAAAGAGGCAGGAGCCCTATCAGGCCAAAAGGGAACCTATGTTGAACTGACAGATATCAGTAAAGACTTGCAGAATGCTGTCGTCGCGACAGAGGATCGTTCCTTTTATAAAAATGATGGAATTAACTACGGTCGTTTCTTTCTAGCCATCCTTACAGCAGGTCGCTCTGGAGGGGGGTCTACCATCACTCAACAGTTGGCGAAAAATGCCTATCTTTCCCAGGACCAGACCGTTGAACGGAAGGCCAAGGAGTTTTTCCTTGCCTTAGAGTTGACAAAGAAATACAGCAAGGAGCAAATCCTTACTATGTACCTCAATAACGCTTATTTTGGAAATGGGGTATGGGGTATTGAAGATGCAAGTAAGAAATATTTCGGTGTATCGGCTTCGCAACTAACGCTTGATCAGGCGGCCACTCTAGCAGGGATGCTCAAGGGACCAGAATTGTATAATCCATTAAATTCTGTTGAGACTTCGACCAACCGTAGGGATACTGTTTTGCAAAATATGGTTGCAGCAGGTTATATTGATAAAAATCAAGAGACCGAAGCAGTTGGAGCAGACATGGCTTCTCAACTGCAAGATAAGTATGAAGGCAAAGTTTCGGATTATCGTTACCCGTCCTATTTTGATGCTGTTGTCAACGAAGCGGTTTCCAAGTACAATCTCACAGAAGAAGAGATTGTCAACAACGGCTATCGCATCTACACAGAGCTTGACCAAAACTACCAAGCAAACATGCAGGTTATTTACGAAAACACTTCGCTATTTCCAACAGCAGAAGACGGAACGCATGCCGAATCAGGTAGTGTCGCTCTGGAACCCAAGACTGGTGGAGTGCGTGGAGTTGTTGGTCGTGTAGCTGGTGATGACAAACCAGGCTTCCGCAATTTTAACTATGCCACTCAGTCTAAGCGTAGCCCAGGCTCAACCATTAAACCTTTAGTCGTTTATACACCCGCAGTAGAAGCAGGATGGGCCTTGAACAAGCAACTGGATAATCATACGATGCAGTACAACAGTTATCAAGTAGACAACTATGCGGGTATTAAGACATCTCCAGAAGTACCTATGTATCAGGCCTTGGCGGAATCACTCAACCTGCCAGCTGTTGCGACTGTAAATGAATTAGGTATTGACAAAGCTTTTGACGCTGGGGAGAGATTTGGTCTGAATATGGAAAAAGTTGACCGAGTTCTTGGAGTTGCTCTTGGTGGAGGTGTGGAGACGAATCCTCTCCAGATGGCGCAAGCCTATGCAGCCTTTGCTAATGGAGGTCTGATGCCTGAAGCGCATTTCATCACTCGTATTGAAAATGCCAGCGGTCAGGTCATCAAGAGTCATAAAAATTCCCAAAAACGAGTGATTGATAAGTCGGTAGCCGATAAAATGACCAGCATGATGCTAGGAACATTTACCAATGGTACAGGAATTAGTTCGTCACCAGCGGATTACGTTATGGCTGGTAAAACAGGTACGACTGAAGCTGTTTTCAACCCAGAATATACCAGTGATCAGTGGGTGATCGGCTATACTCCGGATGTGGTCATCAGCCACTGGCTCGGTTTCCCAACAACAGATGAGAACCATTATCTAGCAGGTTCGACCTCCAATGGAGCAGCCCATGTCTTTAGAAGTATGGCTAATACCATTTTACCTTACACTCCAGGTAGCACTTTTACAGTTGAAAATGCTTATAAACAAAATGGGATTGAACCAGAAAATACGAAAAAGCAAGTTGTTGAAGATGAGACAAACCAGTCTGAGGACCCGATAGGAGATATTCGTAGTCGTGCACAAAATCTTGTAGATGAAGCAGGCCGTGCGATTTCAGAAGCTAAGATAAAAGAAAAAGCCCAGACAATATGGGACTCAATCCTTAATCTATTTCGTTAAGAGGCTTGTCAAAGCCTCGGTTTCTTGTTATAATAGATAAGATGGAGGCGTTATGGCACTAAAAAATGCAAGCCTAGCTTGTGCAGTTTGTGGTTCAAGGAATTACTCAATCAAAATTAGTGGGAACCCCAAGCCAACACGACTAGAAGTAAATAAATTTTGTAAACATTGTGGAAAATATACGACACATAGAGAAACGAGATAGGAGAGAACGATGGGTTTTATTAAGGATATTTTTAAACTTCTTAAAGAAACAACTTGGCCAACTCGCAAAGAAAGCTGGAGAGATTTTCGCTCTATTATGGAATACACAGCCTTCTTTGTGGTCATCATTTACATTTTTGACCAGTTGATTGTATCAGGTTTGATTCGATTTATTAACATTTTTTAGAAGAAAAGTGGAGAAGTTCTGCTAACTTTCTTCTATATATGTATGAAAGGAAATATCATGGATAGTTTTGACAAGGGATGGTTTGTTCTACAAACTTATTCTGGCTATGAAAATAAGGTAAAAGAAAATCTATTGCAACGTGCGCAAACATATAACATGTTGGATAATATTCTACGTGTTGAGATTCCAACACAAACCGTGCAAGTTGAGAAAAATGGAAAGAAAAAGGAAATTGAAGAGAATCGCTTTCCAGGTTATGTCCTTGTAGAAATGGTCATGACCGATGAAGCATGGTTCGTCGTTCGAAACACACCTAACGTAACAGGATTCGTTGGCTCACACGGTAACAGATCAAAACCAACTCCACTTTTGGAGCAAGAAATCCGTGATATTCTGGTTTCAATGGGACAAACTGTTCAAGAGTTCGATATTGATGTTGAAGTTGGCCAGACAGTCCGTATCATTGATGGCGCTTTTGCAGACTACACAGGAAAAATTACTGAAATTGATAACAACAAAGTGAAGATGATTATCTCTATGTTTGGTAATGATACGATTGCAGAAGTGAATCTCAACCAAATTGCAGAATTATAACCCCAGAGAGGCTTTGCCTCTCTTTTTATGTGCTGTTGAGGGAGGAAGAAGTATAGAATAGAGGAAGTAGACCCAGTGGCTCGCGCATTTTGCTAAACTAAATGCAGAAAGGAGAGGTCTATGAATCTAAAAGATTTATATGAAGAAAGTAAGGGAATCGTCCATAAGTGTCGCAAAGATTATCATTTGCATCTGTGGGAGAAAGAGGACTGGGATCAGGAAGGCATGTTATGTCTGTATGAGCTGGTGAGTCGCAACCCAGAGTTACTAGAGGGCGACCGCCATCAACTATATGTTTGCTTTAAAACAAAGTTTAGAAATCGCATCCTAGATTACATCCGTAAACAGGAAAGCCACAAGCGCCGTTTTGACAAAGAACCCTATGAAGAGGTGAGTGAGATTAGCCATCGTCTAGGAGAAAAAGGACTCAGACTGGACGATTATTATCTCTTTCACGAACTTCTAAAGAATTATAAATCAAAGCAGAGTATGGAAAAACAAGAGTTAATAGATCGTCTCATGGGAGGGGAAGTCTTTAGAGGACGTAAAGCTCTCCTGAGAGAACTTTCCTTTATCTTTTCAGAATTTCGGTAAAGAGGAAAAAAGTCCTTGACAAAGGTAAAAAAGTAGGTATAATAGAAAGAGTTGAAAAG
>CAUSWL010000092.1:0-3854 GCA_963535345.1 uncultured Streptococcus sp. | reverse complement strand
TTGGTCCTATGTGGAGCCTCAATAAATGGGAAGTGCTAAATGCTATTGAAACTGAGATGCGTCGTCGTGGAAGTGTGCAAGGATGCAAGGCTGTAAAACAGGAGTTTAAAAATGAAAAGACCACTTGAGATGGCGCATGATTTTTTGGCGGAAGTTGTGACAAAAGAGGATATTGTAGTGGATGCGACCATGGGCAATGGCCATGATACCCTTTTTCTAGCCAAGTTAGCCAAGCAAGTCTATGCCTTTGATATTCAGGAGCAGGCTTTGGAGAAGACGCAAGAGCGTTTGGATCAGGCTGGAATGACAAATGCCCAGTTAATCTTGCAAGGTCATGAGACACTAGACCAGTTTGTGACAGAAGCCAAGGCAGGGATTTTTAATCTGGGTTATCTGCCTTCTGCTGACAAATCCGTCATCACCCAACCTCAGACTACCATTGAAGCATTAGAAAAGCTGTGTCATTTGCTTGTCAAGGGGGGACGGATTGCTATCATGATCTACTATGGTCATGAGGGAGGAGATACTGAGAGGGATGCTGTATTGGAGTTTGTTAGCCAGTTGAACCAACAAGAGTATACAGCTGCCATTTATCGGACTCTCAACCAAGTTAATAATCCACCATTTTTAGTTATGATTGAAAAATTAGAAAGGTATAGACATGGATAAACAATACCTTCGTGAGAAGCTTGAGGCAATGCGCCAAAATTTTGTCGAGTCAACGCATCACGAGCGAGCAGTCGGGGTGCTCGATGAAGCACATATGAGCAAGAAAATGCTTAAAATTAAGAAAAAATTAGTAGCTCTTGAAATGGAACGATGCCAGAAAAAAATTGAGCACAAAGACTGTTCTAAGATTGATCAGAAAATCCAAGAGCAAAAGGAGATCTTTGAATCTTGTTGTAAAAAAGATTAAGGAGGAATTGTGTGGAATTACTCATTTACTTGATTCTATTTTTATTTGTCTTAATCATTTCAACCACGACCAATAAACTTCTCCCTTTTTTACCCCTTCCTCTTGTGCAAATCCTTTTGGGGATTGGGATTGGTTTATTTGTTCCCGATGCGGACTTTCATCTCAATACAGAGCTGTTTCTGGCCATGGTTATTGGTCCCTTACTTTTCCGGGAGGCAGAAGAAGCGGATATTACGTCCATTTTGAAGCATTGGCGGATTGTTGTCTTTCTGATTTTTCCTGTGATTTTTATCTCGACCTTAAGCTTGGGGGGGCATGGCTCACTTCCTTTGGATGACTCTTCCTTTAGCTGCCTGTTTAGCAGTTGGAGCGGCACTTGGGCCAACAGATTTGGTTGCCTTTGCATCTCTTTCTGAACGTTTTCGTTTTCCAAAACGGGTTTCCAATATCCTAAAAGGGGAAGGACTCTTAAATGACGCTTCTGGTTTGGTTGCCTTTCAGATGGCTCTGGCTGCTTGGACAACAGGAACGTTTTCTCTCAGCCAAGCTGGAACTTCCCTAGCGCTTTCTATCCTTGGTGGTTTTGTAGTCGGTTTTGTGACGGCTATGGTCAATCGTTTTTTGCATAGCTTTTTACTGAGTGTGCGAGCGATAGATATAGCCAGTGAACTATTGCTAGAGCTAAGTTTGCCACTCATGACCTTTTTCATCGCAGAAGAGTTTCATGTTTCAGGAATTATCGCAGTAGTGGTTGCAGGTATTTTGAAGGCCAGTCGCTTTAAGAAAATTACGCTCCTTGAGGCTCAGGTAGACACCGTGACGGAGACCGTCTGGCACACCGTGACCTTTATGCTAAATGGATCAGTCTTTGTTCTCTTGGGAATGGAATTAGAATTGATTGCAGAGCCAATTTTGTCTAATTCTCTCTACAATCCCCTTCTTTTACTGCTTTCAGTTGTCGTTCTGACCTTCTTGCTTTTTGCGATCCGCTTTGTCATGATTGCTGGTTTTTACTTTGTGAGGACGCATCGACTTAAGAAAAAAATTCATAAGTACATGAAAGATATGCTTCTTTTGACCTTCTCTGGTGTCAAAGGAACAGTATCTATCGCGACCATTCTCCTCATACCAAGTCATTTGGAGCAGGAATATCCTTTATTACTCTTCCTTGTAGCAGGCGTTACACTGTTGAGCTTTTTAACGGGTTTACTGGTTCTCCCTCACTTATCTGAGGAACAAGAGGAAAGCAAGGATCATTTGATGCATATTGCGATTCTGAATGATGTAGCTGCAGAATTAGAAAAAGAACTGGACCATCACAAGAACAAACTTCCTCTTTATGTAGCTATTGATAATTATCATGGTCGAATTGAAAACCTCATCCTTAGTCTGGAAAATAAGAGAGTCCAAGAGGACTGGGAGTCCCTCAAGCTTCTTATCTTGAGTATTGAGAGTGACGGTTTGGAGCAAGCCTATGAAGAAAATAGAATCAGTGAGCGTGGCTATCGAGTTTACCAACGTTACCTAAAAAACATGGAGCAGAGTATCAATCGGAATTTCGCTTCTAGAGTGACTTATTACTTCCTAGTTTCCTTACGGATACTGCGCTTTCTACTCCATGAAATGTTTACCTTTGGCAAAACTTTCCGTAGTTGGATGAATGAAGAATCTCGTAAACTACTAGCAGTTGACTATGATCAAATTTCAGAGTTGTATTTGGAAAATACAGAGCTGATTATCGAGAGTTTGGAAAACCTCAAAGGGGTTTACAAGAGTTCTCTGATTAGCTTTATGCAAGAGTCTCGTCTACGCGAGACGGCCATTATCGGAAGCGGTGCTTTTGTTGAGCGGGTTATCAATCGCATCAAGCCAAACAATATCGATGAAATGCTACGAGGCTACTATCTCGAACGTAAGGCAATCTTTGAATATGAAGAAGCTAAACTGATAACAGCCAAGTATGCCAAAAAACTACGACAAAATGTGAATAATTTAGAAAATTATTCTCTGAAAGAAGCCGCAAATACTTTACCTTATGATATGCTAGATTTAATCAGAAGAACTTAGATAATGAAAAAAATGACGGAGGATGGAACATGAAAAAGTGGTGGAAAGAGCTGATGGACAGGCCCTTATTGAAAGCTTTTTTGCATTATTATCAAGCATCTGATAGCGAGTTGACCAGTGTTGCGGTTGCCTACTATTGGTTGATTTCAATCTTTCCTTTGCTAATGATAATGGTCAATATTTTGCCTTATTTTCAGATTCCGGTCTCAAATTTCTTACTGACGATCAAGGAATTCTTGCCTGATACGGTGTATGATGTGGTTGCCAAGATTGTCCGAGAAGTTCTGACTCAACCATCAACTGGTTTGCTGAGTTTTGCCGTTTTATCTGCACTCTGGACCTTTTCGAAATCAATGGATTTCCTCCAAAAAGCCTTTAACAAAGCCTATGGGGTGACCAAGAGTCGAGGCATTATCTCCCATCAGTTGATGAGTCTACTTGTTAGTTTTGGCTTGCAGATCCTTTTTGCCTTTGCCTTATTTTTGAGTATGTTTGGTCGTATGTTGCTCAACCTCCTCAAAACTTACTGGCAATCAGACAGTCCGCTATTTTCCTACCTGCAAGATTTTACAGGCCCTCTGGTCTATGCCTTGATCTTTGCCATTCTGGTTATGATTTATTACTTCCTTCCAAAAGTAAAAGCACCACGAATCCGCTATGTTTTACCAGGAAGTGTCTTTGTCTTGCTAACTCTTATCTTTTTATTGAATATCTTTTCTGTCTACGTCAATAGTTATGTCAATCATCTGGTTGACGTTCGATTTTTCAGTTCCATTATCGTGGTAGTCATGATGTTCTGGTTTATTCTCATTGCAAAGATTTTGATTATCGGAGCAGTTATCAATGCCAGTGTTCAGAGTTTGAAAGATCC
>CAUSWL010000091.1:0-4057 GCA_963535345.1 uncultured Streptococcus sp. | reverse complement strand
ATCTCTGAAAAATGATACTCTAGGGGAGGTGAGGTAGTATGATCAAAGTAGCAACTCAGACACCGATTATTAGTCTTTTCTTGCTGATTTTATCCTTGGAAACATCTTTCCTTCCTTCGATTGCTCTTAATCTTTCAGTAGTCGCATTTTGCATTCTCTTCATGCTCTACTACCGTCGATTTAAATTGTTGGCTTGGATGCTCGTACTCGCCATCTTACCATCCTTTGCCAACTACTGGGCAATTCAGTTACATGGGGATGCTTCGCAGGCAGTGATACTTGGGACGAGGGCTTTTGTGACGGTTTGTATCGGCCTTGTCTTTGTTTCCAGTATTTCCTTAAAAGAGCTTCTCTTGTACTTGGCTCAAAAGGGGTTATCACGGTCTTTGGCCTATGCCTTGATTGTGGTATTCAATGCCTTTCCCCTCATTCAACAAGAAATCAAGTCCCTCAAGGAAGCTTGCTTATTGCGTGGTCAAAAATTGCATGTTTGGTCTCCCCTGATTTACAGCAAGGTTCTGATGATGGTCTTTAGATGGCGCCATCTCTACTTGAGAGCTCTGTCTGCACATGGATATGACGAACATGCGCAGTTGGAGAATCGCTATCGGACTTTTTATATTTCTAAAAAAACAAAATTAATCTACCTGCTGTTCTTTTTACTACTTCAAACCAGCCTATTTCTATAAAGGAGTTATTATGGAATTTACAGATATTGCGATGGAATTATCCAAGGAAGCTTGGCAGGCTTCCTTTCATCATCCCTTTGTTTTACAGTTGCAAGAGGGGAATTTAGAACCTGCCATTTTCCGCTATTATCTGATTCAGGATGCCTACTATTTGAAGGCCTTCTCAGAAGCCTATCACCTCTTGGCTGATAAGACTTCAAATCAAGAGATGAAAAGACTCTTGAAACAAAATGCTCAGAGTCTAGTGGAAGGTGAGTTGTTTATCCGCCAACAATTTTTCAAGGAATTGGAAATCAGCGATCAGGAAATGGATGAGCATCCAATCGCTCCAACCTGCTACCATTATATCTCTCACATTTATCGGCAATTTGCAGAGCCAAACTTGGGTATTGCCTTTGCAAGCTTGCTGCCTTGTCCTTGGCTATATCATGATATAGGCAAATCACTTAATCTTAAACCATCACCAAATCCTCTCTATCAACAATGGATTGAAACGTATATTACGGATGAATTGGAGCAGCAGATCAGAGAGGAAGAGGCTCTGGTCAATCAACTCTATCGAGAAAGTGACGAGACAGACAAGAAAAAAATGCTAGATGCCTTCCACATCAGTGTTCATATGGAAGCTAAGTTTTGGGAAATGGCCTACCAACACCAGACATGGAAGAGCGATTTACAGTCTTTAGAAACAGGAGAAGAATAGAAACATGAGAAACCACCAATTACAAGTTCACAAATTAACCATTTTATCCATGATGATTGCCCTTGATGTAGTCCTTACACCTATCTTTCGGATTGAGGGAATGGCACCGATGTCCAGTGTAGTCAATATTCTAGCAGGAATCATGATGGGACCTGTTTATGCTTTGGCTATGGCTACAGTCACAGCCTTTATCCGTATGACGACACAAGGGATTCCGCCTTTAGCTCTCACAGGAGCGACTTTTGGAGCCCTTCTAGCAGGTCTCTTTTATAAGTATGGTCGAAAATTTTACTTTTCTGCCTTGGGAGAAATTTTGGGAACAGGTATTATTGGTTCAATTGTTTCCTATCCTGTTATGGTACTCTTTACAGGATCAGCCGCTAAGCTTAGCTGGTTTATCTACACTCCTCGATTTTTCGGAGCAACCTTGATTGGTACAGCGATTTCCTTTATTGCCTTTCGATTTTTAATCAAGCAGGAATTCTTTAAAAAAGTGCAGGGATATTTCTTTGGAGAAAGGATAGACTGATGCAGGAATTTACAAATCCCTTTCCTCTAACCTCCAGCTCCTTAATTCACTGCATCACCAATGAGATTTCCTGTGAGATGCTGGCCAATGGCATTTTGGCTCTGGAATCTAAACCTGTCATGGCAGATGATCCCCGTGAGGTCCTTGATTTTACCAAACAAAGCCAAGCTCTCTTCATCAATTTGGGGCATTTTTCAGCTGAGAAGGAAAAAGCAATCCGTCTGGCAGCTACTTATGCAGCTCAAGCTTGTCTCCCAATGGTAGTAGATGCGGTTGGCGTTGCGGCTTCCCCCATTCGTAAGGATCTAGTCACAGATCTTTTAGAATACAAGCCCACGGTCCTTAAAGGAAATATGTCAGAAATCCGAAGTCTTGTTGGCTTAAAATACCATGGAGTTGGAGTTGATGCGAGTGCTAAAGATCAAGAAACGGAGGATTTGCTTCAAGTTTTGAAAGACTGGTGTCAGACCTATCCTGGTATGTCGTTCCTAGTCACTGGCCCCAAGGACCTCATCGTTTCAGAAAATCAAGTTGCTGTATTGAGGAATGGCTGTGACGAATTGGACTGGATAACAGGGACAGGAGACCTGGTTGGAGCCTTGACAGCTGTTTTTCTCAGCCAAGGAAAGACTGCCTTTGAAGCTTCTTGCCTAGCGGTCTCTTATCTCAATATCTCTGCTGAGAGAATACTTGTTCAAGGAATGGGATTGGAAGATTTTCGTTACCAAGTTCTCAATCAGCTCTCTATCCTAAAAAGAGACGAAAACTGGCTAAAAGCTATCAAAGGAGATATTTATGAATAGAGAAGCACTCAGACTATATCTGGTAACCAATCGCTACCAAGATTCCTTGGAAAGCTTTCTTGAAAAAGTCGAGACAGCCTGCCGTTCAGGCGTTACCATCATCCAACTACGAGAAAAAAATCTCACTACCAATCAATACTATCAACTGGCAAAACAAGTCAAGGAAATAACAGATGCCTATCAAGTACCCTTGATTATCGATGATCGTTTGGATGTTTGTCTCGCGGTTGATGCTGCTGGGTTGCATATAGGCGACGATGAACTACCAGTTTCGGTTGCCCGCAAAGTATTGGGTCCTGAAAAAATCCTCGGTGTCACTGCTAAAACAGTTAAAAGAGCCCTCGAAGCAGAAACATCGGGTGCAGATTACTTGGGAACAGGAGCCATTTTCCCGACTACGACCAAAGAAAATGCACCCATTACCCTGATTTCAACCTTGAAAACAATTTGCCAAACGGTCGCTATTCCAGTAGTTGCTATCGGAGGCCTGACGTCAGAGAATATTGACCAACTTATTGGCACGGGTATAGCTGGAGTAGCTGTTGTACGTGATCTGATGCAGGCAGAAGATATTGAAGCAAAAGCGCATGCCTTTTTAACAAAGCTAGATGACATTGTTTCCTAATCAAAAACTCTCTAATTCCCTTAAAGTAGGAACTAGAGAGTTTTTTCTTAATCTTTAAAAGTTGTATGGTTGACTGGTCCAGAACCATGACCGAGTTGAGGAGCGTCTTGGATGGCTTTTGTGATAAAGGCCTTGGCCTTATCAACTGCCTGGTAAAGACTTCTGCCCTTGGCTAGTTCAGCCGTAATCACAGCAGCAAAGGTACATCCAGTACCATGGGTGTGACAGGTTTGAATTCGTGGACTTTCCCAGACAAATTGTTGATCCTTGGTAAAGAGGAAATCCTTGGCACCACCTTCAAGATGGCCACCTTTGATAACAACGGACTGAGGACCAAATTCTTTTATAATCAGGCGACCGGCACGCTGCATGTCTTCTGGATCATGAATCGAAAAACCAACAATCTCTTCGGCTTCAGGAAGATTGGGAGTGATAATGGTTGCAAGGGGAAGCAGATTTGTTTTTAGGTAGCTTCTCGCACTGGTATCAATCAGGGTATCACCGCTTGTTGCGACCATAACAGGGTCAAGAACGTAGGGGCAGTCCAGCTTTTTAAGATAGGGTTGGATGATTTCCATGATCTCAGTAGTTGCCAACATCCCTGTTTTTACAGCCTGAGGCTTGATATCCGAAAAGACACTCTCCAATTGAGTTTCCAGCATTTGGTTGGAGACGTGCTCGATTAATTGAACGCCTCTGGTATTTTGA
>CAUSWL010000090.1:0-4213 GCA_963535345.1 uncultured Streptococcus sp. | reverse complement strand
GTTGCATGGGATAAATATTTAGCAGACAACTATTGGTATACTGCTGAACCAGCGAGTGATTTCTACCATAAATATCCAGTAGACTTACAGTTGGCGGAAGAATATGGCGTAAACGGAATTCGTATTTCTATTGCTTGGTCACGTATTTTCCCAACTGGCTATGGTGAAGTCAATCCAAAAGGGGTAGAATTCTATCATAAGTTATTTGCAGAATGCCATAAACGTCATGTAGAACCATTCGTAACTCTTCACCACTTTGATACTCCTGAAGCTCTTCACTCAAATGGAGACTTCTTAAATCGTGAAAATATCGAACACTTTGTAGATTATGCAGCCTTCTGTTTTGAAGAATTCCCAGAAGTAAACTACTGGACAACCTTCAATGAAATCGGCCCAATCGGTGATGGTCAATACTTAGTAGGTAAATTCCCACCAGGTATTCAATATGACCTTGCCAAAGTCTTCCAATCACACCACAATATGATGGTTTCTCATGCACGTGCTGTGAAATTGTACAAAGACAAAGGCTATAAAGGTGAAATCGGGGTTGTTCACGCCCTTCCAACTAAGTATCCATTGGATCCTAAAAATCCTGCAGACGTACGTGCTGCTGAGTTGGAAGATATCATCCACAACAAATTTATCTTGGATGCAACCTACCTTGGACACTATTCAGATGCAACCATGGAAGGTGTAAACCACATCTTATCAGTAAATGGTTTTAGCTTGGATCTTCGTGACGAAGACTTTGCAGCACTTGAAGCAGCTAAAGATTTGAATGACTTCCTTGGAATTAACTACTATATGAGTGACTGGATGGAAGCCTTTGATGGTGAAACAGAAATCATCCATAATGGTAAAGGGGAGAAAGGAAGCTCTAAATACCAAATCAAAGGTGTTGGTCGTAGAGTAGCGCCTGATTATGTTCCTCGTACTGATTGGGACTGGATTATCTATCCGCAAGGTTTGTATGACCAGATCATGCGCGTGAAAAACGACTATCCAAACTATAAGAAAATCTACATCACTGAAAACGGACTTGGATACAAAGATGAGTTTGTGGACAACACTGTTTACGATGATGGCCGTATTGATTATGTGAAACAACACTTGGAAGTCTTGTCTGATGCTATAGCAGATGGAGCAAACGTAAAAGGTTACTTTATCTGGTCGTTGATGGATGTCTTTTCATGGTCAAATGGTTACGAAAAACGTTACGGTCTCTTCTATGTAGATTTCGAAACTCAAGAACGTTACCCGAAAAAATCAGCTTATTGGTATAAGAAAGTAGCTGAAACAGGCCTTATCGATTAAATGTATAAAAAAAGTCTCACTATTAGTGAGACTTTTTAAGGTGTTGATTTAATAATTTTTGTTTGTTTTGATAAAGTTTTTAGGGTTTCTTCGCTAAGTTTTGAATCTGAGATAATGGTATCGATATCTGCGATATTGTAGAAAGTGTAGAAATCAAACTTATCAAATTTGCTATGATCAGCTAGAAGAATTTTTTGGTTAGCATTTTTCAATGCTAGTTTTTGGACTTCGCCTTCCTCTTCGCTAAAAGTAGCAATAGCATGGTCTTTAATTCCATTACAGCTAACGAAAGCTTTAGAGAATTGAAGGCTTTCGATGTCCTGGAGGGTCAAAGTACCCACAAAGGCACCAGTAATTTCACGGTAATTTCCGCCAATTAAGATTAAATCTGTGAGTTTCCGTTCATTCAAGATGATAAATACTGGTAGGCTATTTGTCACTACACGAATGTTATCAATTGGAAGTTCACGAGCAAAGAACTCAAGAGTAGTACCTGGACCGATAAAAATCGTTTCTCTTTCTTCGACTAAATGACCAGCAAATTTTGCGATTTCTTGTTTTTCAGCAGTCTGAAGACCTTGTTTTTCAACATTCGAGCGTTCATTTGCTAATAGAGAACCAGAACGAAGTTTTTCAGCACCTCCATGTACTCGAACAAGTAAATCCTTGTCAGCCAACTCTTGTAGATAACGTCGAGCAGTCATATCAGAAATATCTAAACGATTCATTATTTCTTTGACAGTGATGGTTCCTCTTGTATTGACAATATCTAAAATCATATCTAGTTTTTCTTGCTTGAGCATTAAATCACCCCCATATCCATTATCATTTTATCATATTTTAAACATCTAAGCAACTTAAATAAAACAAAACTAAACAAAAACAAAAAACATCTGTGTTTGTTTTCAACTCAGATGTTTTATATTTTTTAATTAGTCTAATCCGTAGTTATAATCATCGTCCTGCATAGCTTCAACTTCACCAAGTAGATATCCGTTACCAACTTGAGAGAAGAAGTCGTGGTTAGATGTACCGGTTGAAATCCCGTTCATAACGATAGGGTTGACATCATCGGCTGAATCAGGGAAGAGAGGGTCTTGCCCCAGATTCATAAGAGCTTTGTTGGCGTTGTAACGTAGGAAGGTTTTAACTTCTTCAGTCCATCCAACACCATCATAAAGGCTTTCGGTATAACCTTCTTCGTTTTCATAAAGTGTGTAGAGAAGGTCGTACATCCAATCTTTTAATTTTTCTTGCTCTTCTTCAGGTAACTCATTGAAACCAAGTTGGAATTTATAACCAATATAAGTACCGTGAACAGACTCATCACGAATGATCAACTTAATGATTTCAGCAACGTTAGCCAATTTGTTATTTCCAAGATAGTAGAGTGGTGTAAAGAAACCAGAATAGAAGAGGAAGGTTTCAAGGAATACACTGGCTACTTTCTTTTCAAGAGGAGTACCATTGAGGTAAATTTCATTGATGATTTGTGCTTTTTTCTGAAGATATGGATTCGTATCAGTCCACTCAAAAATTTCTTCAATTTCAGTTTTGGTATTTAAAGTTGAAAAGATTGAAGAATAAGACTTAGCGTGAACAGATTCCATAAATTGGATATTGTTAAAAACAGCTTCTTCGTGAGGAGTACGGATATCAGCACGGAGCGCATTTACCCCAGTTTCAGATTGCATGGTATCCAAAAGTGTCAAACCACCAAAGACTTTTCCTACCAAGTCTTTTTCCTGATTTGATAACTTTCTCCAGTCATCTAAGTCATTAGATAAAGGAATACGAGTATCTAACCAAAATTGTTCAGTTAGTTTTTCCCATGTTGATTTATCGATGACATCTTCGATGGCATTCCAGTTAATGGCTTTGTAGTAAGTTTCCATTACAAATCTCTTTCTTTTGATTTTATTAAATAAAATGATGATGAATCTTGTATCATTCTAGGTTTGGACTACCGCACAAAAAGTCGGGGTACCGACTTTTTGTTACTACCTAATAGTATAGATGTTCTAAGTAAGTCCTTAAATCACGCAGCTTTCACATTGGTTAGCACCAACTTCACCGCCGTCATCTGTATAGGTACGAACGTAATAGATAGACTTGATACCCTTGTTAAAGGCGTAGTTACGAAGGATAGACAAATCACGTGTTGTTTGTTTGTTTTCTGACTTCCATTCGTAAAGACCTGTTGGGATATCACTGCGCATGAAGAGAGTGAGTGAAAGTCCTTGGTCTACATGTTCAGTAGCCGCAGCATAAACATCAATGACTTTACGCATATCCATGTCATAGGCAGAAGTGTAGTAAGGAATTGTTTCAGTTGACAATCCTGCTGCAGGATAGTAAATCTTACCAATTTTCTTCTCTTGGCGTTCTTCAATACGTTGAGTGATTGGGTGGATAGAAGCAGAAACATCGTTGATGTAACTGATAGAACCATTTGGTGCTACAGCAAGGCGGTTTTGGTGGTAAAGTCCATCTGCTTTAACTTTATCACGAAGTTCAGCCCAATCAGCAGCAGTTGGGATAAAGATACCTTCAAAGAGTTCTTTAACACGATCAGATTTTGGTACAAACTCACCACTTGTGTACTTATCAAAGTAGCTTCCGTTCGCGTAGTCTGATTTTTCAAAGTTATGGAAAGTAACACCACGTTCACGCGCAATATTATTTGATTCTACCAAAGTCCAGTAGTTCAAAAGCATGAAGTAGATGCTTGTGAATTCAACAGATTCAGGTGATCCGTATTCGATTAATTGTTGAGCAAGATAGCTGTGAAGTCCCATAGCTCCAAGTCCAAATGTATGAGCTTGGCTGTTTCCGTGGTCGATTGTAGGAACAGCGACGATGTGAGAACTATCTGTAACGAAAGTCAAAGCACGTACCA
>CAUSWL010000089.1:0-4267 GCA_963535345.1 uncultured Streptococcus sp. | reverse complement strand
AAGCGGACGTCCGCCAAAATCACCTGCTACAACACGCAAGTCGGTCACCTCGTTTCATTATTTTATTGAAAAAAAGAAACCCTAGTTTTTTATCAATGTACCTATTATAGCAAAAACCAATTGTATAGTATATTGAGCACATATAATCTGTATTGATTACACCAAAAAAAGAGGACATAACAGTCCTCAAAGTGTTTCTCACACAAATAGTATTTTCTTAACTAATTCAACATAGATGCTAATAGGCCACCTAGAATTAAAATAATAGCTCCACTTAAACGATTTGCCATTTGAGCAAAAGCAATCATTTCCATACGATCTGATGCAGAAAGTACAGCAATATTACCCGTACCACCCATAGAGTTATTAATCATACCGGCACCAATTGCCGTTTCAACTGGGAATAAACCTACAAACTCACCAATAATAGCAGCAGCAAGTCCCATTGCAACAACTGATGTCAAACTTAGAATAATAAATTGAACATTCATCGCTTTTGCTAATGTTGCCAAATCAATCAAAGAAAGGCCAATACCTGCAAGTACTGCATGGGTCAGATTTGACATGATGACTTGGTTAAACATTACAACACAATTTTCCAAAGTTTTTGGTACCACATCCAAGGCTTTCAAGATAAACACAATGATAATCATGAAGGCATAGCTGTGAATTTTTGGAACAAAGGCATTGCAAATCACACCAAGCAAAAAGATTGTAAAAGCAAACATCATTCCAACCCCAATATCAGTCGGATTCAAATTTAGTTTTTCCTTTTTCAACTCATCCTTATTAACAGGAATCAAGACACCATGTCCATTTGACTTACTATTAACAAAAACTTTTGAAATAAGAACAGCACCGATAATAGCCAGAATATTTCCTAAAGTAGTCGCAGGTGCTAATTGAGAGAAGATAGTCGCTTGATCACCATGTAAGTTAGAGGCATAAATTTTAGAAAGTGGCAAAATACCCGCTCCCATTCCTCCAACCATTTGAGGGAAGGAAACATAAAGGATAGAGTGCCCGAACCCTTGACCAAGAAGCATCCCCACAAGACCAACGCTAAAGGCACCAATAACCATGGTAACAAGAGACACGGGGATAAAGCGTGCAGAGGCTTTCACCAAAATCTTACGATTCATACCAAGGATAGCACCACAAATCAAGGCTGCAATATAAAAATCAAGAAAGCCAAAGGAATCTCCCAAAAATCCTTTTGTTGCTACAATAATATCTTTTGGAATGATATGAAATGTAGCAAGAAGAGTTGCACCAAGCAGAGTAAATACTGAACCACCACCTAGGTAAGAGTTCATAATTGGCAGTTTCTCACCAATAAAGTAGAGAACATGCCCCATGACGACCAAAAGGAGGGTCAGTCCAAGCATATTGAGTGGGAGTTTCCCCATAGCAATCGTCACCGCGAGAACGAAGACGATGAATGCATATAGAGGAAGACTGACACCGGAAATTTTGATTTCATTCAATTTTTTCATGGTTGTTCAGTCAGCTCCTTATTAGTATTTAGGATACCATTTAAGGTCACGTACAGCTTTGGCCATATCTGTTTCTTCAGCTTGAGCAAGCCCTTGTTCTTGAGCTTTCTTGGCAACAGCTTCTGCTACCTTGATAGACACGTCAGCTACATATTGGAATGGTGGGAGGACTGGCGCACCTGGTTGACCTGGATTGACGATACCTGACAATGAGTGAGCTGCTGCCCCAATCATTTCATCTGTCAACAATTTAGCTTCAGATGCCAACATACCGAGACCAAGACCTGGGTAGATCAAAGCGTTATTGGCTTGACCGATTTCGTAGTCCACACCTTTATAGCTAATGGTTCCTGAAGGTACACCGGTAGCTACAAAGGCTTTCCCGTCTGACCATTCAATGACTTGTTGGGCTGTTGCTTCCAATTTCTTGGTTGGGTTAGAAATTGGGAAGATAACAGGGCGTTCAGTGTTTTCACACATTGCTTCAACCACTTCTTTAGTGAAGGCACCTGGGTTTGTAGAAGTTCCGACCAAGATGGTTGGTTTTACTGTTTTGATCACTTCAAGAAGACTGGTCATATCGCCTTTGCCTTCGAAGTCAGAACGTTTTTTAGCAAATGGTTTTTGAGCTGGTGTCAAATCTTCCATATCATCAAACAAAAGACCTTGTTTATCGATCATGAAGAAACGTTTGTAGGCTTCTTCTGGAGAAAGGCCTTCCGCAACCATTTCAGCGTGAACACGATCTGCGATACCAGCACCAGCAGAACCACCACCATAGCAAAGGTAAACTTGGTCTGTCAATTTTTCACCAGTGATATCCATAGCTCCAAAGATACCACCCAAGACAACGATACCAGTACCTTGAATATCATCGTTGAAAGTTGGAATCTCTTTCTTGTAACGGTTCAAGATATCAGCTGCATTTGAACGACCGAAGTCTTCCCAGTGAAGGTACAATTTAGGGAAAAGTTTTCCAGCTGTTTGAACAAATTGATCGATAAAGGCATCGTATTTTTCACCACGAACACGTTCATGACGGTTTCCAAGATACATTGGATTGTTCAACAATTCTTCACGGTTGGTACCAGCATCGATGACAAGAGGCATAACGCAAGCTTGATCAATTCCGGCTGCAGCAGTGTAGACCATGAGTTTTCCGACAGAAATGTCAACACCTTGGACACCCCAGTCACCAATACCGAGAATTCCTTCTGCGTCAGTTGCAACGATCAAGCGGATATCGCGATCGCCAGCCGCATTTTTCAAGGTTTCTTCGATATTTTCTGGGTGGTTAATATCAAGGTAAGCCGCATATTGTGGATCTACAAAGAGTTCAGAATATTGTTCAATGGTGTCCGCGATCACTGGATCATAGACGATTGGGTTGAACTCAACGATGTGTTGGTTAAAGAGGTAGTAGAAAAGAGTACGGTTTGTATTGAAAATCTCCATCAAGAAAAGACGCTTTTCAAGGTCAGATGGTTTGCGCAAGAAATGTTGGTAAGCTTGTTCAGCCTGTTCTTCGATAGTTTGAACATATGGAGGAAGAAGACCAATTAGGCCAAGTTCTTTACGTTCTTCCATTGTGAAAGCAGTTCCTTTATTAAGGAATGGATTGTTTAAAATTTCATGTGATTTCATTGCGAAATACCCCTCATAAATAATTTAGTGACTAATCTATTCAACTGTCGCTAGACATTATATTTCTCAAAAAATCTTATAGTCAACAAGCTCTGTTATCATAAAAATTATTTATAACAAATAGGGTTTATGATAAAATAAAAAAATGAATATCCGAGATTTAGAATATTTTTATCATCTTTACAGACTCCATTCCTTCACCGCAGTCTCTAAACATTGTCGGGTCAGCCAACCTACTGTTAGCTACGCCATCAAGCGTTTAGAAGATCATTTTGCTTGTCACCTTTTTGTTAAGGACCCATCTCATCGCAATGTTGCCTTTACACACCAAGGCGATATTGTAGCTAAACATGCTGAAGCCATCCTAACTGAGCTATCCGTACTCTCCAAAGAAATCCATCGCTCTATTCATGCAAAAGCAAAAATTGGGTTTCCTCCAATTATCAGAGCCAGAGTTCTTGCGCAACTGCTCGAAAAAAATCAAGATTTATCAATCTTATCCGAAATGGAATTTAGTACAGAAGGTTCTTTAGAATTGCTACAGCAATTAATCTCTGGAGACTTAGATTTCAGTTTAGTAGCTAGCCTTCATCCCCTAGAGCATCCTAAATTAACAACTCACGAACTCTATAAATCACCGTTTTATATTCTAGTCTCTGAAAGTCATAAATTTGCGGATAAAGAAGTCATCTGTTTCAAGGATGTTCTTGAAGAACGCTTTATTCTACTCAACGAGGGACATGTGCATATGGAAGCCTTCAATATACTGAATGAAGGTTATCAAAATCAGGCCGTTTCCTTCTTAGAATTAAGTGATCTGCCTACAATCGGTCAGTTAGTTGAAAAAAATCTCGGCATCAGTCTCATCACTGATGTCACACAATTTGAATCCATGGATAAATTGGTTAAAATTCCTTTAGAGGACGACGAGCAACTCGATTTTCATGTAAGCTACGCCTACCTAAAAGGAACACCCCTATCAAATGAAGTTGAAACGTTCAAAACTCTCCTAGACAAAATAACATAAAAAAGCCACCCCTTAGGGTGGTTTTTTTGTTATTTATCTTCTAAAGCAGTCACGTAGTTGTAAGCTTCGATGCCAGCTGTGGCACCATCCCCTACGGCTG
>CAUSWL010000088.1:0-4312 GCA_963535345.1 uncultured Streptococcus sp. | reverse complement strand
TTGTTCCATTCATGTTCATGTGGTTAACAAAATCAAAACGTAACCGTGCAATCGGACGTGCTTCAGTAGTTCCAACTTTCTTTGGAGTAAATGAACCAATCTTGTTTGGTGCACCACTTGTATTGAACCCAATCTTCTTCATTCCATTTATCTTTGCTCCAATCGCAAACGTATGGATCTTTAAATTCTTTATTGAAACTCTTGGAATGAATTCATTTACTGCTAATCTACCATGGACAACCCCAGCTCCACTAGGTCTAGTTCTTGGTACTAACTTCCAAGTGCTATCATTCATTCTTGCCGCCCTTCTAATTGTGGTTGACGTAGTCATTTACTACCCATTCCTTAAAGTATATGATGAACAAATTCTAGAAGAAGAACGTTCAGGTAAATCTAATGATGAATTGAAAGAAAAAGTTGCTGCGAACTTCAACACTGCGAAAGCAGATGCTATTCTTGAGAAAGCGGGTGTAGAAGCAGTACAAAATACCATCACTGAAGAAACAAATGTTCTCGTTCTCTGTGCAGGTGGAGGGACAAGTGGTCTCCTTGCAAATGCTTTGAACAAGGCAGCTGCAGAATACAATGTTCCTGTGAAAGCAGCAGCAGGTGGCTATGGTGCTCACCGTGAAATGTTGCCAGAGTTTGATCTTGTTATCCTTGCCCCTCAAGTTGCTTCAAACTTTGAAGACATGAAAGCAGAAACAGATAAGCTCGGTATTAAACTAGCGAAAACAGAAGGCGCTCAATACATCAAATTAACTCGTGATGGAAAAGGTGCTCTTGCATTTGTACAAGCTCAATTCGATTAACGATAGGGACTCTGAAATAGTCTCCTATCGTTACGGAAATCGCTATGGCAAATTTCCTAATCGCCTTGTTAATTCGTCGGTAAAAAGACATCGTTTTTACCTTCTCATGTCACAATTTGGTGACTCGATACAAGAAGTGAGATGGAGAAGGATGGCTCACTGACTCCTCTCCTCTCACTTTTACTTTATTTAAATCAAGAAATAGGTGAAAAAAATGACAAAAACATTACCAAAAGACTTTATTTTTGGTGGCGCAACAGCTGCCTATCAAGCAGAAGGCGCTACACATACTGATGGTAAAGGACCAGTAGCGTGGGATAAATATCTTGAAGACAACTACTGGTACACTGCAGAACCAGCTAGTGATTTTTACAATCGATACCCAGTCGACCTCAAGTTGGCAGAAGAGTATGGTGTCAATGGCATTCGAATTTCTATTGCCTGGTCACGTATTTTCCCAACCGGTTACGGTCAAGTAAATGCTAAAGGTGTTGAGTTTTATCATAATCTATTTGCAGAGTGTCACAAACGTCATGTTGAGCCCTTTGTAACTCTTCATCACTTTGACACGCCAGAAGCTCTCCACTCAAATGGAGACTTCTTAAACCGTGAAAACATCGAACATTTTGTAGACTATGCTGCCTTCTGTTTTGAAGAATTTCCAGAAGTAAACTATTGGACAACATTCAATGAAATTGGACCAATCGGTGATGGTCAATACTTGGTTGGAAAATTCCCTCCAGGTATTCAGTACGACCTTGCCAAAGTTTTCCAATCGCACCACAATATGATGGTTTCTCATGCGCGTGCAGTTAAGCTATATAAAGATAAAGGTTATAAAGGTGAAATTGGTATTGTTCACGCACTGCCAACCAAGTATCCTTTAGATCCTAAAAATCCAGCAGATGTTCGTGCAGCTGAGTTGGAAGATATCATCCACAATAAATTTATCTTGGATGCAACTTATCTAGGTCACTATTCAGCTGAAACGATGGAAGGCGTCAACCATATCTTATCAGTCAATGGTGGTAGCTTGGATCTTCGTGAAGAAGATTTCACAGCATTAGAAGCTGCGAAAGACTTGAATGATTTTCTAGGCATCAACTATTATATGAGTGACTGGATGGAAGCCTTTGATGGAGAAACTGAAATTATCCATAATGGTAAGGGTGAGAAAGGAAGCTCTAAATACCAAATCAAAGGTGTTGGTCGTCGTGTAGCTCCTGACTATGTACCACGTACGGATTGGGATTGGATTATCTACCCTCAAGGTTTGTATGACCAAATCATGCGCGTGAAGAAAGATTATCCTAACTACAAGAAGATTTACATCACTGAAAATGGACTTGGTTATAAAGATGAGTTCGTCGATAACACTGTTTACGATGATGGTCGTATTGATTACGTGAAGCAACACTTGGAAGTATTATCTGATGCGATTGCAGATGGCGCTAATGTAAAAGGTTACTTCATCTGGTCATTAATGGATGTTTTCTCATGGTCAAATGGTTATGAAAAACGCTACGGTCTCTTTTATGTAGACTTTGAAACTCAAGAACGTTATCCTAAGAAATCAGCTCACTGGTACAAGAAAGTAGCAGAAAGTCAGATTATAGACTAGTAGAATGAGTAATTAGATATAGAATTCTAGTGAGGCAAAAGATGTTCAAAGATTTTATCCAATCTATTTATGAAAAAGTTTATATTATCAATTTTGATAAATGTTTTCAAATACCTTGTTTGACTAATGAGGAGCTGAAAAATTTTGGGAAATGGTATGTCTCTACCGGTAAAGAATGGATTTGCCATTCAGACTATGAGCTGGAAGAATTTAAAAATATCTTTTTAAATTTTATCAGTCCTGAAGAACGGGACAATATCTCCTTTGATTCAGATTTTATGCCGTTTCAACAATCATAAATAATCTAGGAAACTCCTTGTAAAAATCTTCATCCAAAAATGCGTCATATCAAGATTCTTATTTTCTTGATATGACGCATTTTATTTTTTATCAATCCTCAGTTTTATGGTTTAGAAAGAATAATTTTTGTTTGTTTTGAAAGTTGTTCAAACGTTTCTTTGCTCAGTTTAGAATCTGAAACGATGATATCAATATCAGAGATATTGTAGAAGGTATAGAAATCAAATTTATTGAACTTACTATTGTCAGCTAGTAAGTATTTTTTATTGGAATTGTTGAGGGCGATGCGTTGAGATTCACCTTCCTCTTCGCTAAAGGTCGCAATCGAATTGTCCTTAATACCATTACAGCTAACGAAAGCTTTAGAAAATTGGAGATTAGCCAAGTTTTGCAAGGTTAGTGTTCCTACAAAAGCTCCGGTGATGGAGCGGTAATTTCCACCAATTAAAATCAAATCTGTTAGTTTTCGTTCGTTTAGGATGAGAAAGACTGGTAAACTGTTTGTTACAACACGAATATTATCAATTGGAAGTTCACGGGCAAAAGATTCTAAGGTCGTACCAGGGCCGATAAAAATAGTTTCACCCTCATCAATTAAATGGCCTGCAAAACGGCTAATTTCTTGTTTTTCTGCGATTTGTAAGCTTTGTTTTTCAATATTGGAACGTTCATTATTTAAAATAGAACCTGTGCGAATTTTCTCAGCTCCCCCGTGTACTCGAACAAGTAGATCCTTGTCTGCCAACTCTTGCAAGTAGCGTCTAGCAGTCATATCTGACACATCCAAGCGAGTCATGATTTCTTTTACAGTAATAGTTCCCTTTGTATTTACCGTTTCTAGAATATTATCTAGTTTTTCCTGCTTTAGCATCGTTATCACCTCTATTTCTATTACTATTTTATCATAAAGTATTCAATCAATCAATTTAAAAAACAAAAGAAAACAAAAACAAAAATATCATGGTTGTTTTAAACAAGCCATGATATTTGTTATCAGTTCTGGGATAATTGAATTAGTCCAAACCGTAGTTGTAGTCATCGTCTTGCATGGCTTCAACTTCGCCAAGAAGGTAACCATTTCCGACTTGAGAGAAGAAGTCGTGGTTAGATGTTCCTGTTGAAATACCGTTCATAACGATTGGGTTGACATCATCTGCTGAGTCTGGGAAGAGTGGATCTTGTCCCAGGTTCATGAGAGCCTTGTTAGCATTGTAGCGAAGGAAGGTTTTGACTTCTTCCGTCCAACCCACACCGTCATAGAGGCTTTCTGTGTAGCCTTCTTCATTCTCGTAAAGAGTATAGAGCAGGTCGTACATCCAATCCTTGAGTTTTTCTTGCTCTTCTTCAGGTAATTCATTGAAACCAAGTTGGAATTTGTAACCAATGTAGGTTCCGTGAACAGACTCGTCACGAATAATCAGTTTGATGATTTCCGCAACGTTGGCTAGTTTGTTGTTACCAAGGTAGTAGAGCGGTGTGAAGAAACCAGAGTAGAAGAGGAAGGTTTCAAGGAAGACGCTGGCTACTTTCTTTTCAAGTGGGCTACCGTTTAGGTAGATTTCGTTGACAATCTCAGCCT
>CAUSWL010000087.1:0-4332 GCA_963535345.1 uncultured Streptococcus sp. | reverse complement strand
GTGTTTTACCAGCTTTACCAAATCCGATAACGATTAAATCATAAGTTAACATTTATCTTCCTCCTATTCGCATTTCATTCTAGCACAAGAAAAAAACTTTTGCACAATTCTGCTACGGGAAATGGAGTGGGCTTGAAATGCTCCCTTCAAATCCTTTGAAAAACCAGTTTTGGGCTACTTTACTGCTAGAAAATCGTTTACATGATTTTCCCAAAGGATTCTACTATCTTTTGCTTCTCTCTTGTGTTATACTAGATAGGTTGCAAAGAAACTAGTACTTTTCTTTCGTGGAAAAGAAGCAACACGGTATCTCTTTTTTGTAGAAGATACGTCATGAAAAGAAAAGTATAAACTAAAGCCCTATAGGGTGGCTTCGCACCACCTTTAGAAAGAAGAATAACGTGAAATTTAATGAATTTAACTTGTCTGCTGAATTGCTAGCAGAGATTGAAAAAGCTGGATTTGTAGAAGCCAGTCCCATCCAAGAACAGACCATTCCCTTGGCTCTCGAAGGAAAAGACGTTATCGGTCAAGCTCAGACAGGTACAGGGAAAACTGCAGCCTTTGGCTTGCCAACCCTTGAAAAAATCCGTACAGAAGAAGCGACCATCCAAGCCTTGGTTATCGCTCCAACTCGTGAACTCGCTGTCCAAAGCCAAGAAGAACTCTTCCGCTTTGGCCGTAGCAAAGGAGTGAAAGTTCGCTCAGTTTACGGTGGTTCCAGCATTGAAAAACAAATCAAGGCCCTTAAATCTGGTGCTCACATCGTGGTAGGAACACCAGGCCGTCTCTTGGACTTGATTAAACGCAAGGCCTTGAAATTACAAGATATTGAAACTCTGATTCTTGACGAAGCGGATGAAATGCTTAATATGGGCTTCCTTGAAGACATCGAAGCCATCATTTCCCGTGTCCCTGAAAATCGTCAAACCTTGCTCTTTTCAGCAACCATGCCAGATGCTATCAAACGTATTGGTGTTCAGTTTATGAAAGAACCTGAGCATGTCAAGATTGCTGCCAAGGAATTGACAACAGAATTGGTAGATCAGTACTATATCCGTGTCAAGGAACAAGAAAAATTTGATACCATGACACGTCTTATGGATGTGGAACAACCAGAACTTGCTATTGTATTTGGTCGTACCAAACGCCGTGTAGATGAATTGACTCGTGGACTTAAAATCCGTGGTTTCCGTGCAGAAGGAATTCATGGTGATTTGGATCAAAATAAACGTCTTCGTGTCCTTCGTGATTTTAAAAATGGCAATCTTGATGTTCTAGTTGCGACAGACGTGGCAGCACGTGGTTTGGATATCTCAGGTGTGACCCATGTCTACAACTACGATATTCCACAAGATCCTGAAAGTTACGTTCACCGTATCGGCCGTACAGGTCGTGCTGGTAAGTCAGGTCAATCTATTACTTTCGTAGCACCGAATGAAATGGGCTACCTTCAAATCATCGAAAACTTGACTAAGAAACGCATGAAAGGCTTGAAACCAGCGACAGCAGAAGAAGCCTTCCAAGCTAAGAAACAAGTAGCGCTCAAGAAAATCGAACGAGACTTCGCAGACGAAGCAATTCGTGGGAACTTTGAGAAATTTGCTAAAGATGCTCGTAAGTTAGCTGCTGAATTTAGTCCAGAAGAATTGGCTATGTATATCTTGAATCTGACAGTCCAAGATCCAGACAGCCTTCCTGAAGTGGAGATTGCGCGTGAAAAACCACTGCCATTTAAACCATCAGGTAATGGCTTTGGTGGTAAAGGCAAGGGAGGTCGAGGAGGCCGTCGTGGGGACGACCGTCGAGACCGTGATCGCCGTGGTGGTCGCCGTGATGATTTCAAAAAAGGCAGTCGTGGAAACGATCGTTTTGATAAAGACAGACGTTACCGTAACAAAGACAATAAAAAACCTCGCAACACTTCAAGCGAAAAGAAGACAGGCTTTGTTATTCGTAACAAAGGAGACAAATAGAAAAAAGCGATTCACACTGTGAATCGCTTTTATATATAAGGAGACCGATAGTAAAAGAAGATGGTGATAGTAAAGGATAGGTGAAACGGAAAGGGATTTATCATGTCATCTTCTTATAATGTTATAATATCAAAAATAAAATAGGATGTCAATAAAAAAATCGCTTTTTTTCTAAAATATTTTTGCTGTTCAAAATTGCAATTAAATAAGCAATTTTCAGATAATTATTGAAATAAAGACTTTTCTATGTTATAATGGAAGCGATTATATGCGAGGTAAAAAATGGCACATTTATTAGAAAAAACAAGAAAAATCACGTCTATTCTAAAGCGCTCTGAGGAGCAACTCCAAGATGAACTTCCTTACAATGCAATAACACGCCAGTTAGCTGATATTATTGACTGTAACGCTTGTATTGTAAATAACAAGGGACGTCTCTTGGGTTACTTTATGCGTTATAAGACCAATAATGACCGTGTAGAACAATTCTTCCAAACCAAAACCTTCCCTGACGTCTATGTACAAGGGGCAAACATGATCTATGATACGGAAGCCAATCTTCCTGTTGAACATGATTTGACCATTTTCCCTGTAGAGAGTCGTGCGGACTTTCCAGATGGGTTGACGACCATCGCTCCGATTCATGTATCAGGGATTCGTTTGGGTTCCTTGATTATTTGGCGCAATGATAAGAAATTTGAAGATGAAGATTTGATTCTTGTCGAGATTGCGAGCACGGTTGTGGGAATTCAACTATTGAACTTCCAACGTGAAGAAGATGAGAAAAATATTCGCCGTCGTACGGCTGTTACCATGGCGGTCAACACCCTTTCCTATTCAGAACTTCGTGCCGTATCAGCTATTTTAGCTGAATTGGATGGAAATGAAGGGCAGCTGACTGCATCAGTTATTGCAGATCGTATTGGCATTACACGCTCAGTGATTGTCAATGCGCTTCGTAAATTGGAGTCTGCGGGAATTATTGAGAGTCGTTCATTAGGAATGAAGGGGACTTATCTCAAAGTTCTAATTGGTGATATTTTTGAGGAAGTGAAAAAGAGGGACTACTAATGGCAAAGGCTTTAATCTCGATTGACTATACAGAGGATTTCGTAGCAGACCATGGAAAGCTAACTGCTGGAGCACCCGCTCAAGCAATATCAAAAGCCATTGATCAGGTAACCAGATTAGCTTTTGATCGTGGAGACTATGTCTTTTTCACCATTGATGCTCATGAAGAGAAGGATACATTCCACCCAGAAAGCAAGCTCTTTCCACCACACAACATCATCGGAACTAGTGGGCGTAACCTTTATGGACCCCTAGCTGACTTTTATGCTGAGCATGAGGCGGATAGTCGCGTCTTTTGGATGGACAAACGTCACTATTCAGCTTTTTCAGGAACGGACTTAGATATCCGTTTGCGGGAACGTCGGGTTGATACTGTTATCTTAACAGGTGTTTTGACAGATATTTGTGTTCTTCATACGGCTATTGATGCCTATAATTTAGGTTATCAAATCGAGATTGTCAAGCCTGCAGTTGCCTCTATTTGGCCAGAAAATCATCAGTTTGCTCTTGGGCATTTTAAGAACACTCTGGGAGCAAAATTACTGGATGAAAACCTTGCTGAAATTGAACTATAAGCCGGTTGGAAAAATGAAAAAAATCTGAAAAAAGTGTTGACAAAGATTTTGAAAGTTGATATACTAGTAAAGTAATCGACGCGGGGATGGCGGAATTGGCAGACGCGCAGGACTAAGGATCCTGTGACCGCTTTAGGTCGTGAGGGTTCAAGTCCCTCTCTCCGCATAGGGTAAGAGTTAGCTTCGGCTAGCTTTTTTTGTTTTTACAAAGAAGACTAGAGGCTACGTTTCCTATATCGAAAAATATTGGTATCAAGAACTGTTCATTGTATCAGAACATTTAAACTGAGTTTTCCATTTCATCCTATCAAGAATATCCTCAAACACTAGTCAGAAAAGAAGAATTTAGGAAATGGAAAAATACTAATCAGAAAGATGTGACTATTATTTTTAAAATGAAGTAGATTTTTGATTGGTACTATACTTCCTTATATAAGAAGGAAAGTTAGCAGTTGCTAGCTTTCTTCATTTTTTCAAAAAATAAATCAAAAAAATTTTTGATTTCATAAACATTTCATATTTGGATTTTATAATAGTCTTACAAATATGGAGGTGACAAATGAATCCAATCCAAAGAGCTTGGGCTTATGTCAGCAGAAAACGACTGAGAAGTTTTATTTTATTTCTGATTTTATTTGTCCTTTTAGCAGGAATTTCAGCCTGTTTGACTCTGATGAAGTCCAACAAAACAGTAGAAAGCAATCTTTACA
>CAUSWL010000086.1:0-4664 GCA_963535345.1 uncultured Streptococcus sp. | reverse complement strand
GTGGGACGACGAAATCGAATTCTGACGAATTACCGATTTCTGTCCCACTCTCTTTCTTGTTCAAGTATGATAGAATAAACTCATTAGATGGGAGAATATACATGAATCTATTTCGAAAAAAGGGACTTGGGCAAGTACACCCGGGTCTAAATCGCCATTTACGATTGTGGGATTTGATTATTTTAGGAATCGGTGCCATGGTGGGGACAGGGATCTTCACGATTACGGGAACTGCAGCAGCGAATTTAGCTGGTCCAGCCCTCATTATTTCGATTGTGATTGCGGCGTTTTGCGTCGGCTTATCTGCCCTTTTCTTTGCTGAATTTGCGTCTCGCATCCCTTCAACTGGTGGGGCCTATAGTTACCTCTATGCCATCTTTGGAGAGTTTCCAGCCTGGATAGCCGGTTGGTTGACCGTGATGGAATTTATGACAGCTGTATCAGGGGTGGCTTCAGGTTGGGCCGCGTATTTCAAGGGCTTGTTGGCCAATCTTGGCTGGAGTCTGCCGACGGCTTTAAACGGGACTTTTGATCCAGCTAAGGGAACTTATGTGGATCTCTTGCCTATTTTGGTTATGGTCCTCGTCACAGCCTTAGTCCTTATGAATGCAAAAGCGGTTTTACGCTTTAATTCCTTGCTGGTCTTACTCAAGTTTTCCGCTCTTGCCTTGTTTATTCTTGTCGGGATTTTTCACCTAAATCCTGGCAACTGGGCAAACTTTGCTCCGTATGGATTTGGCGAAATCTATGGTGGTCAGACAGGGATTATGGCTGGTGCTTCGCTCATGTTCTTTGCCTTTCTTGGTTTTGAGTCCATTTCAATGGCGGTCGACGAAATCAAGGAACCACAAAAGAACGTCCCTCGCGGCATTGTCCTCAGTCTCTTGATCACAACCGTTCTTTATATCTTGGTCACCCTGGTTTTGACCGGTATGGTTCCTTTTAAGAACTTAAATGTAGAAGATTCGGTTGCCTTTGCCCTTCGTCAGGTCGGAGCCAGCTGGGCAGGGAATTATGTATCGCTAGTCGCTATTTTGACCCTGATTACCGTCTGCATTTCCATGACCTTTGCCCTCTCACGGATGATATACAGTTTGGCGCGGGATGGGCTCTTGCCAAAAGCTATGAAACAGCTCGATCCAAAAACTAGAATTCCCAAAAATGCAACACTAGTAGCTGGCTCGATGGCTGCCATTGCTGGTGGAGTCTTTCCACTTGCGAGTATCGCTTCCTTCTTAAATATCTGTACCTTGGCTTACCTGGTTATGTTGGCCCTTGCCCTCTTGAAATTGCGCAAGGAACACGGGGCTCCTGGACCTGGTGAATTTAAAACACCCTTGGTTCCAGTCTTACCAATCCTATCGATTGTGGTCTGTCTGTCCTTTATGACCCAGTATTCCCTATCTACCTGGCTGGCCTTCGGAGTTGCTCTCTTGATCGGGGTTGGAATTTATTTCGGTTATGGGTATCGCCATTCAGAAGAAAATCAATAAAAGATGAAAGCTAGAGTAGAAGAACTCTGGCTTTTTGTATAGGGGAAGCTCTTTTTTTGGTATAATAAAGGGAGAAAGTTAACTAGATAACAAAGGAGAAAAAACATGACATTTGAAGAGATTTTACCAGGCTTAAAGGCCAAGAAAAAATACGTACGTACGGGCTGGGGTGGAGCAGAAAACTACGTCCAACTTTTTGATACCATTGAGCAAAATGGGGTGGCTCTGGAAGTGACACCTTATTTCCTCATTAACGTGTCTGGTGAAGGGGAAGGCTTTTCTATGTGGAGTCCAACCCCTTGTGATGTCTTAGCGACAGATTGGGTGGAAGTCCATGACTAAAGGGGTCTTGATTACAGGCGTGAGTTCCGGGATTGGTCTGGCTCAAGCTCGCCTCTTTCTAGAAAAGGGCTACCAGGTCTATGGGGTGGATCAGGGAGCGGATCCTCAGTTAGCAGGTGATTTTCACTTCTTGCAGCGGGACTTAACTCTTGATTTGACGCCGATTTTCGACTGGTGTCCTGAGGTAGATGTCTTGTGCAATACAGCCGGAGTTTTGGATGATTACAAACCGCTTCTCGAGCAAAGTGCACAGGAGATTCAGGAGATCTTTGAGATCAACTATGTGACTCCGGTAGAGCTGACACGATATTATCTGCCCCAAATGTTGGAGAAGAAGCAAGGGATTATCATCAATATGTGCTCCATTGCTTCTAGCCTAGCAGGAGGAGGCGGCCACGCTTATACTTCCTCCAAGCATGCCTTAGCAGGTTTTACCAAGCAGTTGGCCCTGGATTATGCAGAAGCTGGGGTTCAGGTCTTTGGCATCGCACCAGGAGCCGTCAAAACAGGCATGACCGCAGCAGACTTTGAACCAGGTGGCCTAGCAGACTGGGTAGCCAGTGAGACGCCCATCAAGCGCTGGATAGAACCAGAAGAAGTAGCAGAAGTCAGCCTCTTTTTGGCTAGCGGGAAGGCATCTGCCATGCAGGGACAAATCCTGACCATTGATGGCGGGTGGAGTTTGAAGTAGGAGGATGAAAAAGCAAGAGTTGAAATCTTGCTAAGAAATGTAATTGTTTTTTCCTTACTGAAAGAGGATCAAACCTAGGTGAACAATTAAGTTAGGACAGTGGAGAGACAGGTATTTATCTCTATGCTAAAGAAGATCTTACTGAACGAAATTAAACCTACCAGAGTGATCAGGATGAATCAGATTTCTTTATGATTGGTCACGATGGAGATCTAGCCTATTTCACCAAAAAAAGACAGGGATAATAACAATTATGAAGATAACTGAGGGTAAGTTCAGAAGAACTTTTTGAATGGGCTACCTGAAACCTTAAGAGATTGTTTTAGAAGAAACGAATAGTACAATTGATTTGCTAAGTCATTATGGAATGAAGGTGAAATCATGATTAAATTAGTGAATGTTACTAAATGTTTTAGTGATGGATCGAATGTCAGATACATTTTCAAAAATTGTAATTTTGAATTTAAAAAAGGTAGCACGACTGCAATAGTTGGCCGTTCTGGATTAGGAAAAACTACTCTTGTTAAATTAATATTAGGGATTACCAGTTTAAATGAGGGGGATATCTTAGTCTGTGGTAGTTCCATTTTAGATATGAAAAATTTGAGTAAGGTAAGGCGTAGGAATATTGGCTGTGTCTTCCAAAACTTTAATTTGATTTCAGGTTTCACGGTGAAAGAGAATATTCTACTTCCAAGATATTTTTTTGAAAATGGAGAGAATAACATTAACGAAATTTGTAACACTTTAGGTCTTTCAAAGGAAATATTAAGTAAGAGTATTGATAAGATTAGTGGAGGTGAAAAACAAAGAGTTGCTCTGGCAAGAGCTCTTATTAACAATCCAGAAATATTGATAGCGGATGAACCTACTGGTAATTTAGACGCTGATAACGAACAAAATATAATAGAATTGTTGAAGCGGATCAATGAGGAGTTAGGTATCACGATTATAACAGTAACTCATAGTGATAAGGTGGCGAATAGTATGCAGTCTATTTGCACAGTTGTTGATGGCAAAATTGAGTACGTAAGGAGATGATAAAATGAATCATTCCATATTATTCATTGCTAAAAGAGATTTAGAAGTTAACAAACGAAGATATAGATTAGTTAGACTGTCAATAGCGATCTCTGTTTTACTAATTGTTTTAGTGATGCTCATTTCTAATTCTTTCTATAATAAAATGATTAAAGAAATGACTGTAGCAAATAAAAATGTTGTTACTGTTGCCTTTGGTAATAAAGAAAATTCTCTGAATTATAAAGCTTTGCCTTTGTTTTCTAATGAGGATATTGATCGAGTAAAAAAAATAGATGAAGTAAAGAATGCTACTGGTGTAAAACTTTTATTTACGGATGATATCAAATTCCAAAATGGTAAGACATCGGTTTCCAATACCATCCATTGTCTAGAAGAAAAGTATTTAAAAAACCTGAATATTAGAATTGCCGATGGAAAATTTCCAGAGAAGGACAATGAAATATTAATCGGAAATTCCGTACACAAGGCTACATCAATGAATGTCGGAGATACGGTGACTATTAAGATTGATAATCATTATGTAAAGTTTGTAATTTCGGGCATTATAGACAAGCAAGAAGCGCAGTTGTTTTCTACGTTGCCAACAGAAATAAATCAAATGATGGCAATAAATATTAATAGTAGTAGCGTCTCATCAAATAAATATTACTATCTGAATGCTACTGTAAAAAATGGAACCGATTTAAATGAGGCAGCAAACAGGATAGAAAAGATTGTTTTAAAAAATGATAATTTAAAACAATCTTTATCAGGGACAGGATTAGATGTTGTTGTAGCAACACAACAGGATGTTATAAATATGCTATCCAGATGGTTTTCCTACATCGACCTTTTTATCCTATTAATCATAGTTCTTATCTCTATTGTAGCGACTATTAATATTATCAATATTCTAGCCATTACCATTCAGGAGAATCATAAACAGATCGCAACTTTTAAAATCATCGGTGCATCTGATCGACAGATAAAAAGAATATATTTATTTGAAAGCTTCATGATGGGAATACGAGGCACAAGTGCGGGATTGGTGATAGGAATTGCTATTTCTTATTTGATCATCTTTTTGAGTGGATTACCACTAGATATTGAACTTA
>CAUSWL010000085.1:0-4797 GCA_963535345.1 uncultured Streptococcus sp. | reverse complement strand
GCACTCCACGAAGTCCTTGTTTGAGTTCTTTGACAGAAAGGTTTTTGATGTTTCCAGCAAAGAGTTGCTCGGTGATGTTAAGGGCTTCTTTGTAAGCTTCTTCTCCGTGAACAAGAGTCACGACTTCACGAGCGAGGACCTTTTGTGCCAAGCGTTCGTGTGGAGCCGCTTCAAACTCTTTGCGGATGTCTTCAATCTCATCGAGTGACAAGAAGGTAAAGATTTTCAAGAAGCGAACAGCGTCAGCATCCATCACGTTCATCCAGAATTGGTACATTTCGTATGGAGAAGTCTTTTCAGGGTTGAGCCAGACTGCGTTTCCTTCTGACTTACCAAATTTCTTACCAGTTGCGTCTGTGATGAGTGGAACAGTGATCACGTGACCAGTCTTGTCAGCCTTACGACGAAGCAATTCGGTACCAGCTGTCATATTTCCCCACTGGTCAGAACCACCGATTTGAAGAGTGACATTGTGGTCTTGGTTAAGAACGAAGAAGTCGTAACCTTGCATGATTTGGTAGGCAAACTCAGTGTATGAAATTCCTGTTTCAATCCGTTTTTTAACAGACTCCTTACTCATCATGTAGTTGACAGTGAAGTATTTTCCGATGTCACGGAGGAAGTCAATGAAGCTGATGCTGCCAAACCAGTCGTAGTTGTTGACCATGACAGCCTTGTTTTCGCCATTTTCAAAGTCAAGAAAACGAGAAAGTTGTCCTTGGATAGACTTGACCCAGCCATCTACTGTGTCTTTTGTTTGGAGACTACGTTCAGCATCTTTGAAGGACGGATCTCCAATGAGACCTGTAGCACCGCCAACGAGCGCATAAGGTTTGTGACCTGCTAGTTGCAAGCGACGACTTGTCAAGATTGCGACAAGGTGGCCTAGGTGAAGGCTGTCAGCAGTTGGATCGTAGCCAGTATAATAAGAAACTTGACCTTCTTCTAGGGCTTTACGCAAAGCTTCTTCATCAGTCGTTTGAAAAATCAAACCACGCTCTTTTAGCTCATCAAAAATGTGCATGTGTCTTTTCTCCTTTATAAAATATTGTTTCTACCTATTGTATCACAAACTCGGACAATAGCCTAGTGGAATAGGGAAGAAAGTGGCTATTTTATTGAAAGTTTCCCTTTTATGGTATAATAGAGAAAGCGAGGACATTCATGAAAGAAAGAATTAATGAATTAAAAACAAAAATGCTGCATTTTTTCCAGCAGCTAATACAACGAATTGCAAAATGGAAGAAAAGACTAGCAGAAAAACTAGCTAATAAGAAAACCAGTAAAAAGGGGATCTCTTCTGATAAAGTTAGAAGGGCAGGGTCTATTTTTGCTAAGGTTTTGAGTGGGTTTAAAATAGTCTTTAACACTCTCTTTATCTTAGGCTTTATCGGTGGACTGTTTGGCGCTGGTGTGGCTATAGGTTATGGAGTCGCTCTATTTGACAAGGCCCAGGTGCCTCAAGCAGAAGAGTTGGTCAAGCAAGTGAAGGATATTGCCTCTATCTCAGAAATCACTTATTCTGACGGCAGTACCATTGCCTCGATCGAGGGCGATTTATTGCGCACTTCAGTCGCTTCAGATGCTATCTCAGATAACCTTAAGAAAGCCATTGTTGCGACAGAGGACGAGCATTTCAATGAGCACAAGGGAGTTGTGCCTAAGGCCGTTATTCGTGCGACTTTGGGAACCTTTGTCGGTCTAGGTTCGTCTAGTGGTGGTTCGACCTTGACCCAGCAGGTCATCAAGCAACAAGTAGTGGGGGATGCTCCAACTCTAGCTCGTAAGGCTAAAGAGATTATTGATGCTCTAGCTTTAGAACGGGCCATGGGTAAGGATGAGATTTTGACAACCTACCTTAATATAGCTCCTTTTGGTCGCAATCATAAAGGCCAAAATATTGCAGGTGCCCAGCAGGCTGCAGAAGGAATCTTTGGTGTCAATGCTTCGGATTTAACGGTCCCTCAAGCTGCCTTTATCGCAGGATTGCCACAGAGTCCAATCAGTTATTCTCCTTATGAATCTGATGGTAGCATGAAGAGTGATGAGGACATGGCTTTGGGAATTAAGCGTGCCAAGGATGTCCTCTACAATATGTACCGAACAGGGGCTCTAAGTCAGGAAGACTACGATAAGTACAAAGATTATGACTTTAAGAAAGACTTCCTACCATCAGGTAGTGTTAGTGGTACTTCGCGTGACTATCTCTACTATGCAACCTTGGCAGAAGCAACTGATCGTATGTATGACTACCTCGTCCAACGAGATAATGTTTCTGCGCAAGAATTAAAGAATGAGTCCATTCAGAAATCCTATCGTGATTTAGCCACTAAGGAAATTGAAAATGGTGGATATAAGATTACGACAACTATCAATAAAAATGTTCATGCTGCGATGCAAAATGCGGTTGCGACCTACGGCTATCTGCTAGATGATTCGACAGGTCAGCCTGAGGTGGGGAATGTCCTCATGGACAACCAAACAGGAGCTATTCTTGGATTTGTTGGTGGTCGTAATTATCAAGAAAATCAGAACAATCACGCTATCGATACCAAGCGTTCTCCAGCTTCAACCACAAAACCTATATTGGCCTATGGTATCGCTATTGACCAAGGTTTGATGGGGAGTGCAAGTATCTTATCAAACTATCCTACCAACTTCTCAAACGGGAATCCCATCATGTATGTCAATAGTCCTGGTACAGGTATGATGACCTTGGGAGAAGCCCTGAACTATTCATGGAACATTCCAGCCTACTGGACTTATCGTACGCTTCGAGAGAAGGGTGTCGATGTCAAGGGCTATATGGAAAAAATGGGTTATGAAATCCCAGAATATGGCATTGAAAGTTTACCGATGGGTGGAGGAATTGAGGTTACAGTTGCTCAGCATACCAACGGGTATCAAACTCTGGCCAACAATGGAGTTTACCATAAGAAACATATGATCGCGAAGATCGAGTCAACGGATGGCAGATTGGTATACGAGCACAAGGATGAGCCTGTCCAAGTTTATTCAAAAGCGACAGCAACCATCATGCAAAGTCTCCTTCGGGATGTCATTTCATCTCGGATTACTTCAAGTTTCCAGACGGACTTGACGACTATCAATCCATCCCTAGCTCGTGCTGACTGGATTGGAAAAACTGGTACGACCAATGAAGATGAAAATATGTGGCTCATGCTTTCTACACCTCGCTTGACTTTGGGTGGCTGGTTAGGTCACGACGACAACCGACCACTAGCCAAAGGAGCAGGCCACTACCGCAATGCCAACTATATGGCCCACTTGGTCAATGCTATCCAACAAGCTGAACCTGGAATATGGGGGAATGAGCGCTTTAACCTGGATCCAAGTGTGACCAAGTCACAAGTTCTCCGATCTACAGGACAAAAACCAGGCAAGGTTTCTATCAATGGGAAAGAAATAGAAGTTTCTGGATCAACAGTAACGAGCTACTGGGCGACTAAAGAAGGTGCCCCAGTGACCACCTATCGCTTTGCTATTGGAGGAAGCGATGCAGATTATCTGAACGCATGGAAGAATATTCTAGGAAGCATTCCAGCAGTGACTCCTCCAAGCTCAAGTTCAAGCAGTAGCTCTGGAAGTTCAAGTTCGAGTGGCAATACTCAAAGTGGTTCTTCAGGACGTTCACGTTTATTTAATCGTTAAGAAAGAGTAGTGGCAAGGTTAGTAATTTCTCCTTGTTGCTACTTTTTTCTTTGTTGGTTTCGTGTTACAATAATAATATGAATCATTATCAGAAAAAGATTGTTAAGGGGACAGTATACTCGCTACTCTCAGGCCTAATCTGGGGGATTTGTGGGATTTTAGGAGAGTATTTTTTCACTCATTATCCAGTGTCTTCTGGATGGATTACTTCTATGCGTTTATTAGTGGCAGGGAGTTTGGTTTTAGGTTTATCTGCTTTTCAGTTGCGTAGCCGCTTGTTGGACATCTGGCGTGATAAGAAAAATTATCTACCTTTTTTAGCCTATGCTATTCTAGGTATTTTTTCTGTGCAATTTTTCTTTTATCTCTGCGTTGAGTATTCCAATGCGACGACGGCGACCATTTTGCAATTTATCAGCCCTGTTTTTATCCTGTTTTACAATCGAATCATTTACCAGAAGAAGGCTTCAATTACAGCTGTGTTCTATGTTTTGATTGCCATGCTAGGTGTTTTTTTGATGGCTACAAAAGGGGATTTGTCCCAGTTATCCATGACACCTTTGGCTCTAGTAACAGGTTTGCTCAGTGCAGTAGGGGTCATGTTTAATGTTATCCTTCCTCAGCGTTTTGCACGGTGCTACGGATTTGTTCCGACTGTTGGTTGGGGGATGATTCTGGCAGGGCTCTTTAGTAATTTCCTCTACCCTATTTATCAGATAAGTTTTCAAGTGGATCTGGTAAGTGTGCTGATTTGTCTGACGATTGCCGTGTTTGGTACTGCTTTTGCCTTCTTTCTATCTATGAAGGCTGTGTCACTCGTTTCCCCGCTGGTTGTATCAGTGGTGAGTGCCAGCGAACCGCTCTCTTCAGCTTTATTAAGTGTTCTTTTTCTGGGATTGGTCATGGATGGTTTTTTGGCTTTAGCTATGGTGTTGATTATCGTTCCGATGATTTTCTTATCTGTAGAAGAAGCAAAACAAGCCAGGTAAAGATGATTATTTGATAGTTGAGGCTTCAAATTTGAGGCCTTTTTTGGTAGAATAGGTATCATTATAACGAACTAGGAGGCACCTATGACTGCTACAAAAATGAACGCTCAAGAAATTATCCAATTTATCGCCAATG
>CAUSWL010000084.1:0-4916 GCA_963535345.1 uncultured Streptococcus sp. | reverse complement strand
AGTTTAGGATGTCAAATGACATTCCCTATCAAAAATGATAAAATAAGAAAAAATAATCCGAGAATCGAGGAAAAAAGATGCAAGAAAAGATTTTGGTAACGGGTGGAGCAGGTTTTATCGGAACCCACACTGTTATTGAGTTAATCCAAGCAGGTCATCAGGTTGTTGTGGTGGATAACCTTGTTAATAGTAACAGAAAAAGTTTAGAAGTTGTTGAGAGAATTACAGGAGTTGAAGTGCCTTTCTATGAGGCAGATATCCGTGATACAGATACTCTTCGTGATATTTTCAAGCAAGAAGAACCAACAGGGGTCATTCACTTTGCTGGTTTGAAGGCTGTTGGTGAATCTACCCGTATTCCTCTTGCCTACTATGACAACAATATCGCTGGAACTGTTAGTCTTTTGAAGGTCATGGAAGAAAACAACTGTAAAAACATTATTTTCAGTTCTTCTGCGACAGTTTACGGAGATCCTCATACAGTGCCAATCTTGGAAGATTTCCCACTTTCAGTGACCAATCCATATGGCCGCACCAAGCTTATGCTAGAGGAAATTTTAACGGATATCTACAAGGCAGACTCAGAATGGAATGTGGTCTTACTTCGTTACTTCAACCCAATCGGAGCCCATGAGAGTGGTGATTTGGGAGAAAATCCAAACGGTATTCCAAACAACCTCTTGCCATATGTGACGCAAGTAGCCGTTGGAAAATTAGAGCAAGTGCAAGTGTTTGGAGACGATTACGATACAGAAGATGGAACTGGTGTTCGTGACTATATCCACGTTGTCGATTTGGCCAAAGGTCACGTTGCAGCTCTGAAAAAAATCCAAAAAGGTTCAGGTCTAAACGTTTATAACCTTGGAACAGGTAAAGGCTACTCAGTTCTTGAAATTATCCAAAATATGGAAAAAGCAGTGGGACGACCAATTCCTTACCGCATTGTCGACCGTCGCCCAGGGGATATCGCAGCCTGCTATTCAGATCCTGCAAAAGCCAAAGCAGAACTGGGCTGGGAAGCAGAACTCGGCATCACCCAAATGTGTGAAGACGCATGGCGTTGGCAAAGCAAGCATCCAAATGGATTTGAAGACTAAGATGATGATTTCAATCATTGTCCCTTGTCTCAACGAAGAGGAAGTACTTCCTCTTTTTTATCAGTCTGTGGAAGCTCTGCTTCCTGACTTGGGAGCAGAAGTCGAATATGTCTTTGTAGACGATGGATCAAACGATGGAACCTTAGAGCTTTTGAAGGCCTATCGGGAGCAAAATCCTGCGGTCCGTTATGTCTCATTCTCACGAAATTTTGGGAAAGAGGCAGCCTTATACGCAGGCTTGCAGCATGCAACTGGAGACCTGGTGGTCGTGATGGATGCAGACCTTCAGGATCCTCCTAGTATGCTACTTGAGATGAAAGTCTTACTAGACCAAAATGCAGATATAGACTGTGTTGGAACTCGGAGAACTAGTCGGGAGGGGGAACCCTTTTTCCGCAGTTTATGTGCTGACCTCTTTTACCGCCTCATGCAAAAAATTAGCCCAGTGGCCTTGCCCTCAGGTGTCCGTGATTTTCGCATGATGAGAAGGTCTGTGGTAGATGCTATTTTAACACTGACCGAGTCCAATCGTTTTTCTAAAGGACTCTTTGCCTGGGTAGGTTTTAAAACGCACTATCTTGATTATCCAAACGTTGAACGACAGGCTGGCAAGACCAGTTGGAGTTTTAGACAACTCTTTTTCTACTCGATTGAAGGAATTCTTAACTTTTCAGATTTTCCCTTGAGTATAGCCTTTGTAGCGGGACTCCTATCTTGTTTTCTTTCTTTTATGATGACTATTTTTGTAGTGTTTCGGACTCTTATCTTGGGAAATCCGACATCTGGTTGGACCTCTTTGATGGCTGTCATCCTCTTTCTTGGAGGGATTCAACTCCTGACGATTGGGATTCTCGGCAAGTATATCAGTAAGATCTATCTAGAGACCAAAAAAAGACCACTCTATCTCGTCAAAGAAAAAAGTGACCTTTCTAATATTGAAGGAAAAAAATAACCAAAAAAGACTATAATTTTACCTAGAAATATGCTAAACTAGTAGATGTGGGGAAAATGAGAAAAATCAATTATATTTATTCCCTGCTTCCTACGATGGATCTTTTAGAAGTGCACGTGTAGGACAATTTTTGATGGCCTCCAGAACATCGCTTGTCTCAGCGATTTCTCTTTGCAATTCGACTGGATCATCGTAAAATCGAACGATTCCATTATCATGGTAATCAAAGAGTTCAGAATAAGTTTGGCAAAGCCCGCAGGCGATGCACCGTTCGGGTATAAGTGTGACTTTCATATTTATATTGTAATAAGAAAATGTAAAAAAAACAAGGAGTAAGGTATGGAAAAAGAACCGTGGCAAGAAGATATCTACGAAAACAATGAGGAAGAAACAAGATCAGAGCGTCGACACCGGAAACAAAAAGGGAAAGGCGTTGTTGCGAATCGTGTCTTGACGGTTCTAGCTAGCCTCTTCTTTGTAATTGTTGTAGCAATGGTAGTTGTATTGATTTACCTATCAACCGGAGGAAGCAATCGTACTTCATCTTTGAAGGACTTCTATGATGCATCGTCTCCTTCTACAAGTGCAAGTTCTAAAGTGGAAGCATCATCATCTTCAAGTAGCAAGGTAGAGGAAACAGCTTCTTCTGAATCAACACCTTCAGAGAGCAGTTCGGAAGAACATACTGAGGGTGAAGGAACACTTACAGTACAGCCTGGAGAGGGAGAAGCAGCTCTTGCTCAACGTGCAGGGATTTCCATTGCCCAGCTAGAAGCCCTAAATCCTTCTCACATGTCATCTGGATCTTGGTTTGCCAACCCAGGTGATGTGATTAAGACAAGATAGGAGTCGGTCATGAAGACAATTCAAATTGCTATCGATGGTCCGGCTTCGAGTGGTAAGAGTACGGTCGCAAAGATTGTCGCTAAGGATTTTGGTTACACTTATCTCGATACGGGTGCTATGTACCGTGCTGCGACTTATATAGCGCTTAAGCACCAGTTGGATGCAGGAAATGTAGATCAACTTCTCGAGCTTCTTAACCAACACCCCATTAGTTTTGGTCGTTCAGAAACAGGTGAGCAACTTGTTTTTGTAGGAGATGTTGATATTACCCATCCGATTCGTGAAAATGAAGTGACCAACAAGGTTTCAAGCATTGCTGCCATTCCTGAGGTGCGTGAGAAACTGGTTTCGCTCCAGCAAGAGATTGCTCAGCAAGGTGGTATCGTCATGGATGGGCGTGATATCGGGACAGTTGTTTTACCACAAGCTGAACTCAAGATTTTCTTAGTGGCTTCTGTTGAAGAAAGAGCAGAGCGTCGTTACAAGGAAAATATTGCTAAAGGGATTGAAACAGACCTTGAAACGTTGAAAGAAGAGATTGCTGCGCGTGACTACAAGGATAGTCATCGTGAAACCTCACCTCTCAAACAGGCTGAGGATGCGGTTTACCTTGACACAACTGGACTAAGTATCCAAGAAGTGGTCGAAAAAATCGAATCAGAAGCAAAAAAATATATGTTCTAGGGACGAGAGGAGCAGGCTAAATGAAGCCTGCTCCTTTTCTCTCTTTTGCGCGCGTTTCAAAACAGCCTTTTTGGGAGAATTTTGATAAAATAGTAGTATCAATAAAAAGGACGGAAGCATGACAAAGAAAATCATAGCCATTTGGGCCCAAGATGAAAAAGGTGTGATTGGGAAGGAAGATCGTCTCCCTTGGTATTTGCCAGCAGAGTTGCAACATTTTAAGGAAACGACTTTAAATCATGCTATACTGATGGGACGAGTGACCTTTGATGGAATGGGACGTCGTCTGCTTCCAAAACGGCAAACCCTGATTTTAACGCGCAATAGCGAAGAAGTCATAGATGGGGTGCTCGTATTTCAAGATGTGGAGTCTGTTTTAGCGTGGTATCAGAGTCAGGAAAAAAATCTCTATATCATTGGCGGAAAGCAGATTTTTAAGGCTTTTGAGCCTTATTTAGATAAAATTATCGTGACGCAGATTCATGCTCAGGTGGAGGGAGATACCTATTTTCCTGAGGAGTTTGACTTGTCTCGTTTTGAGACAGTAGCAAGCAGATCTTACACCCGAGATGAGAAAAACGACTATGATTTTACCATCGAATACCGAGATAGAAAGGAAGTCTAATGGAGCGCAGTATATTTGGATTTTTTACAGCTTTTTTGTGTGTAATCTGTATTTTGACTGGAGCACAAGCTTTTCGTAAGAAGCGCTATGGACTGTCTGCCTTACTCTGGTTGAATGCTTTTACCAATCTGGTCAACAGTGTCCACGCTTTTTATATGACCTTATTTTAGATAGAATGATAAATTAGAATGGAAGGAAATCATGCCTACAAATAGGAAAAATGATATGATGGTTTATTGCTCATTTTGTGGCAAAAGCCAAGAAGAAGTAAAGAAAATAATCGCTGGGAACAACGCCTTTATCTGTAATGAATGTGTGGAGTTAGCCCAGGAAATCATTCGGGAGGAGTTGGCCGAGGAAGTTTTGGCAGATTTGTCTGAAGTACCAAAACCAATCGAACTCCTAAATATCTTAAATCACTATGTGATTGGTCAGGATCGTGCCAAACGTGCCTTGGCAGTGGCTGTATACAATCACTATAAACGCATCAATTTCCACGATACGCGTGAAGAGTCTGAAGATGTGGATTTGCAGAAGTCAAACATTTTGATGATTGGTCCAACTGGTTCTGGGAAAACTTTCTTGGCTCAGACTTTGGCTAAGAGCTTGAATGTACCTTTTGCTATCGCAGATGCGACAGCTCTGACTGAAGCTGGGTATGTGGGTGAGGACGTGGAAAATATCCTCCTCAAACTCTTGCAGGCTGCTGACT
>CAUSWL010000083.1:0-4976 GCA_963535345.1 uncultured Streptococcus sp. | reverse complement strand
GTGCCCAAGAAACACTTGAATATGGCTTTATTGATGAAATCATGGCCAACAATTCTTTAAGCTAAGCAACCTAGAAAGCAAACTCGACGGAGTTTGCTTTTTTTGATATAATAGGAGAAGATTTCTTAGAAAGAGGATTCCTCATGTTTGAAAAAACAAATCGATCAGGATTAATCATCTATCTCTACTATAATCGAGATGCAAAAAAAATTCAGGAATACGGTGATATCTGTTACCATTCCAAAAAACATCGTTACTTGCAGCTCTATGTTCCAACTGAGGAGCTAGATGACTTGGTTGAGAGATTAGGTAAGGAAAGATATATCAAGAAAATTAGACGTTGCCATATTCAAGAGCTAGAAACTCCCTTCGTTGGGAATCTCTATCGAACCGAAGAAAACGTTATCATTTAAAAAAGTTAAACAAATACATTGACAATTTTCTGATAATTCGGTATATTCTTAACATACAATTTTTGAAACAACTATAAGGAGATTAAAAATGAAGAAAAAATTTGCCCTATCTTTTGTGGCTCTTGCTAGTGTGGCTCTTCTTGCTGCCTGTGGAGAGGTCAAGTCAGGAGCGTCAAACACAACTGGAAATCCAGTAGACGAAAAAACAATTAAAATCGGTTTTAACTTTGAAGAGACAGGTGCTGTGGCAGCTTACGGTACAGCTGAACAAAAAGGTGCCCAACTTGCTGTAGACGAAATCAACGCTGCAGGTGGAATTGATGGAAAACAAATCGAAGTTGTAGACAAAGACAACAAGTCAGAAACTGCTGAAGCAGCTTCTGTTACAACAAACCTTGTTACCCAATCAAAAGTAGCAGCTATTGTAGGACCTGCGACATCTGGTGCAACTGCCGCAGCTGTAGCTAACGCTACTAAAGCTGGAGTGCCATTGATTTCACCAAGTGCTACTCAAGACGGTTTGACTAAAGGTCAAGATTACCTATTTATCGGAACATTCCAAGATAGCTTCCAAGGGAAGATTATCTCTAACTATGTAACAAACAAATTGAATGCTAAGAAGGTTGTTCTTTATACTGACAACGCTAGTGACTATGCTAAAGGTATTGCTAAATCATTCCGCGAATCCTACAAGGGTGAGATTGTAGCAGATGAAACGTTTGTAGCAGGTGATACAGACTTCCAAGCAGCCCTTACTAAAATGAAAGGCAAAGAGTTTGATGCTATCGTTGTTCCAGGTTACTACACAGAAGCAGGTAAAATTGTAAACCAAGCTCGTGGTATGGGAATTGATAAACCAATCGTTGGTGGTGATGGATTTAACGGTGAAGAATTTGTTCAACAAGCAACTGCTGAAAGAGCATCAAACATTTACTTCATCTCTGGATTCTCCACCACAGTTGATGTTTCTGCAAAAGCTAAAGCTTTCCTTGAAGCATACCGTGCTAAATACAACGAAGAGCCTTCAACATTCTCAGCTTTAGCCTATGACTCAGTTTACCTAGTAGCAAATGCTGCAAAAGGTGCTAAAAACTCAGGTGAAATCAAGGACAACCTTGCTAAAACCAAAGATTTTGATGGTGTAACTGGTCAGACAAGCTTTGATGCTGACCACAATACAGTGAAAACTGCTTACATGATGACCATGAACAATGGTAAAGTTGAAGAAGCAGAAGTTGTAAAACCATAACATTAGAATAGTAATTGAAATGGGGAATGAGCCTTTGACTCACTCCCTGTTTCGGTGTTTATGAACTTGTGAAAATAATGAAATTTTCTAAAAAATAAGGATAGAAAAGAGTGAATGCTATGCTCCAACAACTTGTGAATGGTTTAATTCTGGGTAGTGTTTATGCACTTTTGGCTCTGGGTTATACCATGGTTTATGGAATTATCAAACTCATCAACTTCGCCCACGGTGATATTTACATGATGGGTGCCTTTATTGGTTACTTTTTGATTAATTCTTTCCAAATGGATTTCTTTTTAGCTTTAATTATTTCAATGGCAGGGACTGCGCTGCTTGGTGTTGTGATTGAGTTTCTTGCCTACCGTCCTTTACGACACTCTACACGTATTGCTGTATTGATTACTGCCATCGGAGTGTCTTTCCTACTGGAATACGGAATGGTTTATCTAGTAGGTGCTAATACTCGTGCCTTCCCTCAAGCAATTGAAACAGTCCGCTTTGACTTGGGACCAATTAGCTTGACAAATGTTCAATTGATGATTTTAGCAGTTTCTGTACTCTTGATGGTTTTATTGCAATTAATCGTCCAAAAAACAAAAATGGGGAAAGCCATGCGTGCGGTATCAGTTGATAGTGACGCAGCTCAATTGATGGGAATTAATGTAAATCGCACAATCAGCTTTACCTTTGCTTTGGGTTCAGCCCTTGCTGGTGCAGCAGGTGTTCTCATTGCCCTTTACTACAACTCTCTTGAACCTTTGATGGGTGTGACTCCAGGTCTAAAATCATTCGTTGCGGCCGTTCTCGGTGGTATCGGGATTATTCCTGGTGCAGCTCTAGGGGGATTTGTGATTGGCTTGTTGGAAACATTTGCTACTGCCTTCGGTATGTCTGATTTCCGTGATGCTATCGTATATGGAATCTTGCTTTTGATTCTGATTGTTCGACCTGCAGGTATCCTTGGTAAGAATGTGAAAGAGAAGGTGTAAACAATGAAGACAAATCTTAAAGTAAATATTCTCTGGTTATTCCTTCTGTTAGCGGGTTATGGATTGATTAGTGTACTGGTTTCTGCTGGTGTTCTTAATCTATTCCATGTCCAAATTTTAGAACAAATTGGGATTAATATCATCCTTGCAGTAGGCTTGAACTTAATCGTTGGTTTTTCAGGACAATTCTCACTTGGTCATGCAGGTTTTATGGCGATTGGGGCTTATGCAGCAGCGATTATTGGTTCAAAATCACCAACCTATGGTGCCTTCTTTGGAGCGATGGTCTTGGGCGCTTTGATTTCTGGTGCAGTCGCTTTGCTCGTTGGGATTCCAACGCTTCGTTTAAAGGGTGACTACCTGGCTGTTGCGACACTAGGTGTTTCAGAAATCATTCGTATCTTTATCATTAATGGTGGTAGTTTGACCAACGGTGCTGCTGGTATCTTGGGTATTCCAAACTTTACCAACTGGCAAATGGTTTATCTATTTGTGGTGATCACAACTATTGCAACTCTCAACTTCTTACGTAGTCCAATTGGACGCTCTACTCTATCTGTTCGTGAGGATGAGATTGCTGCAGAGTCTGTTGGGGTAAACACTACAAAGATCAAGATTATCGCTTTTGTCTTTGGTGCTATTACAGCAAGTATTGCTGGTTCACTTCAGGCCGGTTTTATCGGATCTGTTGTCCCAAAAGATTACACCTTTATTAATTCCATCAATGTGTTGATTATCGTTGTATTTGGTGGACTTGGATCCATTACTGGTACCATCGTTTCAGCGATTGTTTTAGGAATTTTAAATATGCTCCTTCAGGATGTAGCAAGCGTACGTATGATTATCTACGCTTTGGCTCTTGTATTGGTCATGATTTTCAGACCAGGTGGACTTCTTGGGACATGGGAATTGAGTCTATCACGTTTCTTTAAAAAATCGAAGAAGGAGGGACAAAACTAATGGCATTACTTGAAGTTAAACAGTTAACCAAACATTTTGGCGGTCTAACAGCTGTTGGAGATGTCACTCTTGAATTGAATGAGGGAGAATTGGTTGGTCTGATTGGACCAAACGGGGCTGGTAAAACAACCCTTTTCAATCTCTTGACCGGCGTTTATGAACCAAGCGAAGGTACTGTGACACTAGATGGTCACCTCCTAAATGGGAAAACTCCCTATAAGATTGCCTCACTTGGTCTCAGTCGTACCTTCCAAAATATTCGTTTGTTCAAGGACTTGACAGTTTTGGAAAATGTTTTGATTGCATTTAGCAATCATCATAAACAACATGTCCTTGCGAGCTTCCTACGCCTACCAGCTTTTTATAAGAATGAGGAAGAATTAAAAAGCAAAGCTTTGGACTTGCTGAAGATTTTTGATTTGGATGGTGACGCAAATACTCTTGCCAAGAATCTGGCCTATGGTCAACAACGTCGATTAGAAATTGTTCGTGCTCTGGCAACTGAACCTAAGATCCTCTTTTTGGACGAACCTGCAGCTGGTATGAATCCACAAGAAACGGCTGAATTGACAGAATTGATCCGTCGTATCAAAGATGAATTTAAAATTACCATCATGCTCATTGAACACGACATGAATTTGGTTATGGAAGTTACTGAGCGTATCTATGTTCTTGAATATGGTCGGTTGATCGCTCATGGGACTCCGGATGAGATCAAGAACAACAAACGCGTTATCGAAGCTTATCTAGGAGGTGAAGCCTAATGTCTATGTTAAAAGTTGAAAACCTCTCTGTGCATTACGGTATGATCCAAGCAGTTCGTGATGTAAGTTTTGAGGTCAATGAAGGTGAAGTTGTTTCTTTGATTGGTGCTAATGGTGCTGGTAAAACAACTATTCTTCGTACTCTTTCAGGTTTGGTTCGTCCAAGTGCTGGAAAAATTCAGTTTTTAGGCAAAGAAATTCAAAAGTTGCCAGCCCAAAAAATCGTGGCAGCTGGTCTATCACAAGTTCCTGAGGGACGCCATGTTTTCCCAGGTTTGACTGTTATGGAAAACTTGGAAATGGGAGCTTTCTTGAAGAAAAATCGAGAAGAAAATCAAGCCAACTTGAAAAAAGTCTTTTCTCGCTTCCCTCGTTTGGAAGAACGTAAAAACCAAGATGCGGCAACTCTTTCAGGTGGTGAACAGCAGATGCTGGCTATGGGACGCGCTCTCATGTCTACACCTAAGCTCCTTCTCTTGGATGAGCCGTCAATGGGACTTGCCCCGATCTTTATCCAAGAAATTTTCGATATCATTCAAGATATTCAGAAGCAAGGAACAACGGTTCTCCTAATTGAACAGAACGCTAACAAGGCCCTTGC
>CAUSWL010000082.1:0-5113 GCA_963535345.1 uncultured Streptococcus sp. | reverse complement strand
CATGGTCATAATCATATACCATTTCTTTTGGATCTTTTGTTTGACTAATACAAAATAGGTCTACATAGGTCTTCGCATTTTTAGCGCCCATTAGGATTATCAGTATAATTTTCTGAATTAGGAGACTGTCCCATCACTATTCGAACTTCGTCTCCCAACTTACGCTGTTCCCATTCATCCGCGAATCCTTTAAATCGCAATTCTGGAACTTTCTTTTTAACTGAATCATCTATTTTCGCCATAGTCTCCACCATTTTATTGGTTTTTCTTGATTTACCTTATCAACAGTCTAGTTGGTTGGTACCAATGGACCAAGGCGGCCAAGAAAGGCTACTAGTAACAATTAATAAAATACAAGAGGTTGGGCATGTTGCCCCACCTCTTTTTATGATATACTAGAGTAGTTTTTGAGACTTGTAAAAAATGTTTTTTTTTAGTTCAAATTTAAAAAAGAAAAGGGGAGAACATGGACATCTTTTTGAGGAGCATATCAGGGATTCTCGTCATCCTGGGCATGATTTTAGTGGGCTTTATCATTGGTGAAAAAGGCTGGTTCGATGACAAGTCGCGTGGCCTACTCGCTAAATTGGTCACTCAAGTTGCTCTTCCCTGCTATATGCTCTACACCATTACGCAACGCTTCACAGCAGCAGATCTACTTAAAATGTTGCCAGCCTTGCGATTTCCTGCCCTGTCTATGGTTATTTTACTTGGCATCGCGACAGGGGTAGCAAGGATCTTTGCAGTAAGACAGGACCGTCGTGGCCTCTTTATTTCCATGTTTTTTAACTCCAATACCATCTTCGTGGGACTCCCCATTAACCAAGCCCTCTTTGGAGATGCCAGTATTCCCTATGTTTTGATCTATTACATGTGTAATACGACCTTTTTCTGGACTTTGGGAACTTATCTCATTCAGCGAGATGGTGAGGGAGAAGCTCAGTTTGATCTCAAAACCAGTCTGAAAAAAGTCTTTTCTCCGCCCCTTATGGGCTTTCTCTTGGGACTAGTCTTGGTGATGCTACAGATCAAGTTGCCAGCTTTTCTAGCCAGTGATTTACAGTACCTGGGCAATTTAACAACCCCCTTATCCATGATATTCATCGGTTTGTCAGTGTCTCATGTAGGTGTGAAGCAGTTGGTTCTGGGAAAAGAGCAACTATTGATTCTACTAGGTCGCTTTCTGGTTGCCCCTCTCTTGATGGCCTCCATCGTCTACTGGGTGCCTCTTCCAAGTTTGATGAAGCAGGTCTTTATCATCCAGTCCGCTATGCCTGTGATGACCAATGCGCCGGTTGTTGCCAGACTCTACGGAGCTGATAGTGATTATGCAGCCGTCATGGTGACAGAGACGACCCTTGCAACCATGGTGGTGATCCCTATTCTTATGCTGTTGATGGCTTAATAAATAGAAAATACAAAAGCTCAAGTTTTTTGAAAACTTGAGCTTTTCTTATAACAAGGCTAACAAGATGGTAAGGACTAGAGCGATGCCCATCCGAATCAGGTGGTGAGCTGGATGGAAGTTTCCTTTGTGTTTCCCATTCCAATAGGCCCCGTAGCAAATCAAACCACAGCCGATCATCCAAAGGACTAGAGAGACAATCGGTAAAAAGAAGTAGAGGATGAGAGATAAGGTCGCAAGGCTACTTCCGATGAGGAGAAATGTATTTCCTAAAGTGTGATTTCCTTTTTTAACTTCAGAAAGAGAAGCCAATAAGTGAAGAAAAACAAAAGCAAGGGCAAAGAAGGCTGTAAAAAAGCCGAGAAGAATGGAGAAGAACATAGGGTTTCCTTTCTAAGATATGATTGCCTGAGTACTATTTTTTATGACTGATTTTATGAAGAATCATAAATGATACTACAAGATTTAAAATAATAACCAATAAGGTAAAAAGAGAGTAACCATAAAGTTTAATTGGAAATTCATTTTTGAGATTGCAAAGAGCAAACAAACTCGTTAAAATGCCCGTCAACAATCCAGGCACATATTTTCGTATAACGATTGTTTGAATCAGATGTCCGAATACATGGTATATATAAGCGATTATGATGCTTGCGTAAATGCTATAGTTATTAAACTGGTAACTAAGATATAGCGACGTCATTAGGATGAGAAATTGTTCCAAGACAATAAAGTTGAAAGCAAAAGGAGTGTAATAAGTTAGGATTCGATTGTTTGGATATTGGATTGATATTTTTTTGACAAAGGATGGCATCCAAACGATTTCTTCGAGTTCGTGAAGCATGAATAGGGCTGGAAATACAAAATAAAATTGCACGATGGACATTGAAGACACGCCTTTCTAGTTAGTACCCACTTTTAAAATCTCCAAATAAAACTGGATCACTTCTTGTTCCGTGTAGGACTTGCCTTTTTTCAACCACCAGCTGAGGGTTTCGATGAAATGGCTGACGACCAGGTGTTTGAGGTAGGAGTGAGGGATGGTTGGATGGGACTTGATAAGTTCGTCGGCTACCATTGGGTAGACATCGTGTTCTAGTTCTTTTTGTAGCTGACGGATAAAATAATCGTTTTTAGAGAGCAAAAGACTGGTTACATGGTCTTGATTTTTTTTGAAATGCTGAAAGATATGAGCTAGATAGTCTTGTGGTGAGAGGTGTTCAGCACGCTCAAAGAGATGGTGAAAGAGCTTTTGACAGAGTTCATCTAGCAATAGTTCCTTACTCTCGTAATGGCTGTAAAAGGTCGAACGCCCCACATCGGCTAAGTCAATGATTTCTTGAACCGTGATGGCCTCGTAGTCTTTTTGATTGAGTAAGTGTAAAAAAGCATTATAGATGGCTTTTCGAGTCTTAGTAATACGACGATCCTGAGCAGTCATATGGACACTTTGAACAAACTGTTCAGTAACGTACACCCTAAACGGTTTGCCCCTATCCTTTCTGTTGTGAATGTTAGATAATGATAATGAACATGATGTTCATGAATCTATTATATCAGAGGATTTAGGATTATGAAGACAAAACATGCGGTCTGGATCGCTTTTTTCTTGAATTTGAGTTATGCCATTGTTGAGTTTATTGCAGGAGGAATTTTTGGGTCCAGTGCGGTCCTTGCGGATTCGGTCCATGACTTGGGAGATGCGATCGCTATTGGGATCTCCGCCTTTTTGGAGAGTATTTCCAATCGTGAAGAAGACAGCCACTATACCCTGGGCTACAAGCGTTTTAGCCTTTTAGGTGCCATGGTCACAGCTGTGATTCTCATGACAGGGTCCGTTCTGGTTATTTTGGAAAATATAACGAAATTGGTTCACCCACAACCTGTCAACGATGAGGGCATTCTCTGGCTTGGAATCATAGCCGTCAGCATCAATGTGCTAGCGAGTCTCGTCATTCGAAAAGGGCAAACCAAGAACGAATCCATTCTCAGCCTGCATTTTCTGGAAGATACTCTGGGTTGGGTGGCTGTCATCCTAATGGCCATTGTCCTCCGATTTACCGACTGGTATATTCTGGATCCGCTCTTATCTCTTGCCATTTCCATCTTTATTCTGTCAAAAGCCATTCCACGTTTTTGGAGCACGCTCAAGATTTTCTTGGATGCCGTGCCAGAAGGAGTAGATATCCAGCAAGTCAAGAGTGATTTGGAGCGGTTGGACCATGTCGCTAGTATCAATCAGCTCAATCTTTGGACCATGGATGGCTTGGAAAAAAACGCCATTGTCCATGTTTGTCTAGAGCATGTCAACCACATGGAGGTTTGTAAAGAAGCGATTCGTACCTTGCTCAAAGATTGCGGCTTTCAAAACGTCACTATTGAGGTTGACGAAGACTTAGCAACTCATCGAGCCCACAAGCGCAATATCGAGGAGCTGGAAGTGGATCAACATCATGGGCATGATCATCACCATCATTAATGACGACTTGGTATAAGTAGAAGCTCGATAAAAAGTGTATACTATAGATAAGTAAGCAATAGAAGGTAGGTTAATCCTATGAAGAAAACAGTCTATACAAAAGCTGGGCAAGTGGGTCTAGTAGAAGTAGAACGTCCACACATCGAAGCGCCAGATGACGTCATTCTCCGCATCGTTCGCACCTGTGTCTGTGGATCCGATCTATGGAGTTACCGCAATCCTGATATTGAAGCGGGGCATCAAAATAGTGGCCACGAGGCTATTGGGATTGTCGAAGAAATCGGTGAGGCCATTACCACGGTCAAACCAGGAGACTTTGTCATCGCGCCTTTCACCCATGGTTGTGGGGAGTGTGATGCCTGTCGTGCTGGCTATGATGGGACTTGTGACCGCCATATCGGCACCAACTGGTCTGATGGGGTTCAAGCAGAGTACATGCGCTTTGAGTATGCTAACTGGGCCCTTGTCAAGATTCCAGGTCAACCATCTGATTATACAGAAGCCATGCTCAAATCCTTCTTGACACTAGCAGATGTTATGCCGACGGGCTATCATGCGGCGCGTGTAGCAGATGTGCAAAAAGGTGACAAAGTCGTGGTCATTGGGGACGGTGCCGTGGGTCAATGTGCGGTGATCGCAGCTAAGATGCGTGGTGCATCGCAAATCGTCCTCATGAGTCGCCACCAAGACCGTCAACAGATGGCCTTGGAGTCAGGTGCGACAGCTGTTGTGGCTGAGCGTGGTGAAGAAGGGATTGCCAAGGTCCGTGAAATCCTCGGCGGCGGAGCAGATGCGGCTCTTGAATGTGTGGGTACCGCAGCAGCCGTAGACCAAGCCCTTGGTGTTCTTCACAATGGAGGGCGCATGGGATTTGTCGGCGTTCCTCACTACAATAACCGTGCCCTTGGTTCGACCTTTGCCCAAAACATTTCGGTGGCAGGTGGAGCAGCCTCAGTTACTACTTATGATAAACAAGTTTTGTTAAAAGCAGTTCTTGATGGCGATATCAATCCGGGTCGCGTCTTCACTCATAGTTATAGCTTGGACGAGATTGATCAGGCATACAAAGATATGGATGAACGCAAGACTATTAAGGCTATGATTGTGCTTGAGTAATGAAAAAGTCTAGTAGAAATGAAACTACTAGACTTTTCTTTTATTGTGAAATAAATTCTTATTTCAAATTCGACATCACTTGTTTCTTGGTGAAGGTGCGCTCTTGTTTGTTA
>CAUSWL010000081.1:0-5301 GCA_963535345.1 uncultured Streptococcus sp. | reverse complement strand
TATGGAATAATTCTATTTTATACCGTTTAGAATATTTTGTCAAGCTAAAATATACAGAATCGAATATTGAAGAGGAAACAATGTTTAATAATAATTCTTTTGGAGATCGTCTTAAGCAACTGAGAAAGAGTAAGAAGTTAACTCAAGTACAAGTTTCTGAGATGATTGATGTACAACAAGGTACTTATTCTCGTTGGGAAAATGGAACTTTAGAGCCTAATTTAGAAGCCGTTGTCAAATTAGCAAAATTATTTGATACCACGACAGATTACTTATTAGGAAAAACGATTTACAGTACTCTAGATGTTGTCCCACATCCAATCACTAGAATTGATTTGAAGAAGCTAAAAGGGTTTAATAAAACTGAACTAGACGATCTGAAATTTGCGATTGTTATGAATGGAATTAAAAACCATTCGACTCTACCTAAGTATTTGGATGAGCTAGTCTCTGAATATAATTTAGATGAAGAAGAGCAAGAAATATTGCATACCCTTTTTAAAGAGGTTTCTGACTATTTTAATGCAGATTGATGGTTTATTTGATTAAGTTTCAATAGGTAAAGATTAGTATATTCTTGTTGAGTGATTTTATTTTATGAAGGTTGTTTATAGTTGAAAGGGGAAAGAGTTTGACTGATATCCACTGGTAGAGAACTTCTGATGAGGCTTTGAACAAGCCCTTATATGATATCAATCACCGACAACGAAAATATTTGGCTTACAGAACTGCTTGTGAAGCTCTAGTGGATGAGTTTGAGTAAATGTTGTACTTATTCTTGCAATTTATCATTAACAAAAAGAGAGAACCGACTCAAAATCGACTCTCTCTAATCAATCACTCTAGCTAATACAGTCAATAAATTTAAAATTCATTTTTAAAAAACTAATTACTTCTATAATTTATTTTCACATGCAAATTTTAACTCTTGAAGATCTTTTTTTAGTAAGATAGGCAATTCACGTCTCATCATTTTCCTTAATAATAAGATAGACCAGCCACTTAAACTCTCTTGAACTACAACCTCAGAAGATCCATTTGATAATTTTTTTATATACCAATTATGAATTGCATGAGCTCCTATTGTATTACCTGTCCATCCAAAACATGCAGCTGAAGCTGTATGGATTTCGGATTTATATTTTAGACCTCCTGATTTCCATTCAAATTTTGCCCCCTCTTGAATGTGAGATGCTAATAATTTTATTTCTGAAATTCCATTACGCCAGTTATGCCAATTATTGATTTCAGATAATACTGCCATAATTTTATCTCTTTCTGCATGAATAATTATATGTTCTTCAGCAAAAACAAGTGCATTAAAATCACATACTACATTAAAGTCCATCATATCTAGTGCCCCCTCTCTATTTAAATTAATTTCAATCAATAGTCATTTTGATGATTGACTTATATTATAGCAATTATTTTAAAAATAGTGAAGAATATAATTAAGATAGCGAGATTCTCTGATGATGATCTTAGGACGATAAGTTATGGAGTGTTACCAAAAAGTTACTAAAATTTGAAAAATGAGTCTATTTTGCAAGATTCAAAAGTCCTAAAACCCTATTAAATCAAGGATATAAGATTTAAAAAGTGTATTCATAGAACTCAAAATCCAGTGTCCGCAAGGACGTGCCGGTTCGACCCCGGCCGCCGGTATAGATTATAAAGGAGTTTTACTCCTTTTTTTGTTTTGTTTTTTTCTTTTTTATGATATAATTAACCGGTAAAGTTTCTTTTGGTGAATTAGAAGGAGTTAATTTTGTCTGAAGTTGCAAATAAAATCGATCGATTTTTAAATTCTATTTTATTGTTATCAGAAAATCAGCATGAGATTTTAGTTGGTTCTTGTACAAGTGGTGTTTCATTAACCAACACTCAGGAACATATTTTGATGCTGGTTTCTGATGAAGCTCTAACCAATTCTGTCTTAGCTAAGAAATTGAATGTCAGTCAGGCTGCTATCACGAAGGCCGTGAAGCCCTTATTAAGTCAGGGGATGCTGGAGACTTATCGCGATGAAAATGATGCTCGGGTTCTCTATTATCGCTTAACTGAGATTGGTAAGCCGATTGCATTAGAGCATCAGCACCACCATCAGCATACTCTTCACACTTATGAGGATGTTTTGTCGAAGTTTACTAAGAATGAGCAAGGGGTCATTTCGCGGTTTTTAGATTTATTGGAAGAGGAGTTATAGTTTGAGGTATATTACGGTTTCTAATTTATCGTTTTATTATGACCGGGAACCGGTTCTGGAAGGAATCAATTACTACTTAGATAGTGGGGAGTTTGTAACCTTGACCGGTGAAAATGGTGCTGCTAAGTCAACCTTGATTAAGGCTAGTCTTGGGATTTTACAGCCCAAGGTCGGGACAGTTGAGATTTCAAAGACGAATGTTAAGGGAAAGAAGTTAAGGATTGCTTATTTGCCGCAACAGATTGCTAGTTTTAATGCAGGGTTTCCAAGTACGGTCTATGAATTTGTGAAGTCAGGTCGGTATCCTCGTAAAGGCTGGTTTCGAAAGTTGAATGAGCACGATGAAAAGCATATTCTAAAGAGTTTAGAATCTGTTGGGATGCTGGAGTTCAAGGATAGGGCGATTGGTTCTTTGTCTGGTGGTCAGAAACAACGGGCTGTCATTGCTCGGATGTTTGCTTCAGATCCGGATATCTTTGTTTTAGATGAACCGACAACAGGGATGGATGCGACGACAAAGAGTGATTTTTATGAGTTGATGCATCACAGTGCGCATCACCATCAAAAATCTGTTTTGATGATTACGCATGATCCTGAAGAGGTTAACCAGTTTGCGGATCGGAATATTCATTTGGTTCGCGACCAGAGCTCTCCTTGGAGATGTTTTAACGTCCATGATACAGAAGGGGAGGGTGACCATGCTTGATTTATTCCAGTATGATTTTATGCAGCGAGCCTTGTTGGCTATGGTTGCCATGAGTCTTTTTTCTCCTGTATTAGGGATTTTCTTGATTTTGAGACGGCAGAGTCTGATGAGTGATACGCTGAGTCACGTCTCTCTTGCGGGTGTCGCTTTTGGGCTTTTCCTTGGGATCTCTCCAACGCTCTCGACCATGATCATTGTCATTATAGCTGCGGTTTTTCTTGAGTATTTGCGGACCTTATTTAAGGACTTTATGGAGATCGGGACGGCAATTCTAATGTCCACTGGTCTTGCCCTAGCTTTGGTACTGATGCGTGGTGGTGGGAAAAGCTCGATGAGCTTGGATCAATATTTGTTTGGTTCTACCTTAACCATTACAGATGAACAGGTGATCGCCTTGTTTGTGATTGCTTTCGTTGTATTAGTGCTGACGGCCTTATTCTTGCGGCCTATGTATATTTTGACCTTTGATGAAGATACGGCCTTCGTAGATGGCCTTCCTGTCCGGACCATGTCAATCTTATTTAATGTGGTAACGGGGGTTGCTATCGCCTTAATGATTCCTGCAGCAGGATCGTTATTGGTTTCAACCATCATGGTCTTACCGGCTAGTATTGCGCTGAAATTAGGGAAGAACTTCCGTGGGGTCATGCTGATTGCGGTCATCATTGGTTTTATCGGGATGTTTAGTGGCTTGATTTTGTCTTATATTGCAGATACACCAGCGAGTGCCAGCATCACGCTTTTATTTGTGGCACTGTTCTTGCTTGTGAATCTTGGATCACGTTTGAGGAAGTAGATATGAACGTTAAAAAATTTGGTTGGTTATTGTTAGTGGCTTTGACCCTTGTTTTGACAGCTTGTGGCAAAAGTCAGAGTCAAAATGGGAAATTAAAAGTGATGACCACTTTTTATCCTGTTTATGATTTTACAAAAAATATTGTCGGAGATGAAGGAACGGTGGACCTGCTCATTGGAGCGGGATCAGAGCCTCATGAATATGAACTGTCTGCTAAGGGGCGGGCTATGATTCAAGATTCGGATGTTTTCGTCTATGAGAATGAAAACATGGAAACGTGGGTTCCAAATCTTTTGAAATCAATGAAGGATAAGAAAACCAAAGTGATCGATGCCACCAAGGGCATGGTCTTGCTTCCTGGATTGGAAGAGGAACATGAACACGAAGGGGGCGAAGAACACCATCATGAATATGATCCTCACCTTTGGCTCTCTCCCCATCGTGCCATGAAGATGGTAGAGTCGATTCGTGATCAGTTGGTGGCAGCTTATCCAGATAAGAAAAAGACGTTTGAGAAAAATGCCCAAGCCTATCTGAAGAAATTACAGGCCTTGGATCAAGCTTATCAGGATGGGTTGAAAGATGCGAAACAAAAGAATTTCGTGACCCAACACGCGGCTTTCCGTTACTTGGCCTTGGATTATGGATTAAACCAGGTGGCCATTTCAGGGATTTCACCTGATAGTGAACCTTCTGCTGCACGATTGCGTGAATTGACAGAGTATATCAAGAAAAATGAGATCAAGGTCATTTACTTTGAGGAAAATGCTTCTAAATCCTTGGCGAAAACCTTGTCTTCTGAAGCTGGTGTCGAATTGGCTGTCTTAAATCCTTTGGAAAGCCTGACGGAGAAAGAAATGAAAGATGGCGAAGACTACGTGTCTGTTATGAAGGAAAATCTAAAGGCGCTAGAGAAAACAACGTCACAAGCTGGTAAGGATATTCAACCGGAACATGAGGAAGATGCTAAGACGGTTCAAAAGGGCTATTTCGAGGATAGTCAAGTGAAGGATCGTAGCTTAGCAAATTATGCAGGTGATTGGAAATCGGTTTATCCATACTTGCAAGATGGAACGTTGGATCAGGTCTTTGATTATAAGGCAAAATTAAATCCAACTATGACGGCTGCTGAGTATAAGGAATATTATACCAAGGGTTACCAAACAGATATTGATCGGATTAAGATTGATAAGGATTCAATGGAGTTTTATCAAAAAGGATCTTCTAAGAAATATACTTATAAATACGTAGGTAAGCACATTTTGACTTATAAGAAGGGGAATCGTGGTGTTCGTTATCTTTTTGAAGCGAAAGAGAGCGATGCGGGAGACTTCAAATATGTTCAATTTAGTGACCATGAAATTACTCCGGTAAAGGCAGCTCACTTCCACATTTTCCATGGAGGAAAGAGTCAAGAAGCGCTTTATGATGAGTTGGAAAATTGGCCAACTTATTATCCTTCCAACTTATCTGGTTTAGAAGTGGCACAGGAAATGCTGGCTCATTAAAAGTTGTATCAAAAGAGAGACTAGGACTGATTGAACTGCACCCCAAAAGTTAGACAGAAAAAAATCTAACTTTTGGGGTGTTTTT
>CAUSWL010000080.1:0-5345 GCA_963535345.1 uncultured Streptococcus sp. | reverse complement strand
TGAAAATCAGCTGTCGGAGTCAAGCATAGATAGGAAGACGCTTGACATTCAAGCTCCTTTACCAAGTGAGGCAAAAGTCCTGCTCCCTCCACCAAGAGAGGTCTGTTTTGATTTTTTATCAAGTAAGATTTTACATAAGGAAAAATCTCTTCATAAAAGCACCATTCTTCATCTGCCATCACTTCTGGCTTTCTCATCCAGATTTGTTCTGGATTTCTATCCTTCCTAAGAAGGCAAATTGGCTGTGAGTCTGCACTTGCTTGACTCATCATCTCTTCTACCAAATCATCCAGTTTGATATGAAGTAGTTGATACTGTCTAGCAAGAAGTGAGGCAATTGTTGACTTTCCACTACAAGGCGATCCGCCAATCATATAAAGCATCGTTCTTCCTCCTTCTGACCAAACAAAAAACGACATCCTCGAAAGGACGTCGTAACGTGGTTCCACCTTCATTTATGTTCCTCAAAAAAGAGGAACACCTCTGATTGGCTTTAACGTAGCCACCGTTTTATGTTTGCATAAAAGTCAGTAGAGTAGTATCAGTTTAGGCTTTCTATGCGTTTCCAGCAACCACGCACTCTCTAGTAGAAAGGGACTAAGTGACTTGTCTCCATGCATTATTATAGCATGATTGCGAGAATTTTCAAGGTTTTTGCATAATTTTTTTATTTTTCTCTCGCTGGAAGACATGCTTGATCCCCACACCAGAAGCCATACCAAGTAGGGTAAAGATTTCGTAAGCTAGGAAATAAAGCAGGATGAATTCACCAAAGGTGATGATGGTAAAGCAATAGAGCAGACCAATACCGAGTAGCCACCAAAGTGAGAAATGAAATCGATAGCTATAAAGTAGTGATACGATAAAGGTTGCCAGAGGTGAAAAGAGGATGATGTTGTAAATGTACAGTCCCTTCAGTGTATATGGGTCAGAGATGAGTAGAGAGAGGAGTTCATAGAGTGGCCAGTAAAAAAAGAAAATGACAAGGTAGTATGGGATATACTTAAGATAATTCCGCATGGCAATAATCCTCCAATCTGCAAAAATTGAGAGATATTTGAGAGATATTGTAGACCACATAATCCTAAATGAAGGGGAAATCTCTACTTATATTATAGCACGATTTAAAAGCTCTTACAATTTAATCCAGTGATCAGTGATAGTGATCTTTTCGAGTGTTTTCTGCTATAATACTAACAAAAGAAGAAAGAGAGAATGAGGAGAAAGAATGACGAAAATAGCAGTTCTTTCAGACATACATGGAAATACGACAGCTTTGGAAGCTGTTCTGGCTGATGCTAAAGCGGCAGAGGTAGACCAATACTGGCTTTTGGGAGATATTCTCATGCCAGGAACAGGACGTAGAAGGATATTGAACCTCTTAGCTAGCTTGCCTATTACAGTAAGAGTGCTGGGAAATTGGGAGAATAGTCTCTGGCGAGGCCTGCATCGCAAGTTAGATCCTACAATAGCGAGTCATCGTTATCTCCTGCGTCAAAGCCAGTATATATTAGAAGAAATCAGCCCTGAAGAAATCGAAGACCTTCACAATCAACCCATGCAAGTTCATCGTCAGTTTGGTGATTTGATGGTGGGAATCACTCACCATCTCCCTGATAAAAACTGGGGTAGGGAGTTGATTCATACGGGAAAACAAGAAGATTTTGATAGATTGGTGACGAATCCACACGCCTCTATCGCAGTATATGGCCATATCCATCAACAGTTGCTTCGTTATGGAAGTGATGGCCAGTTGATTCTTAATCCAGGGTCCATTGGACAACCCTTCTTTCTAGATGCGAAGTTGCGTAAGGACCTGCGGGCCCAGTATATGATCTTAGAGTTTGATGAAGCAGGTTTGTCTGATGTTGATTTTCGTCGAGTGGATTATGATGTAGAAGCCGAATTGCAGTTGGCTAAGGATTTGAAGCTCCCCTATTTCCAAATCTACTATGAAAGTTTGGTAAATGGGATTCACCATACTCATAACCATGAATTGTTAGGTCAGATTAGTGAACAAGAAGGTTATGATCAGGATGTTGAACTCTGGATGGAAAGAGACAAGAAAGATTGGTTTTAAGAGGAGTTCTAGCTAGAAATCAGATAGTCTAGGAACTGTTGTTTTCCGATAAGTCGAACTGGATACGAATTGACGGCTTCTCAAATTTATGTTAGAATAACGGAATATAACTAATTTGAATCTCATACTAATTGATATTCAAAATAAGAGGAGACAGATAATGAAACCAGAAGAGTTACACGCTATTGCCTCGGAGTTGGGCTTGCAATTTGACGAAGATTCGCGTAGTATTTATGGCACGCAGTCAGGCTATTTACTTTTCCTGCAAGAAACTGATGTGAAAAATCAGTTTCGACTTTGTGTCAGTGTGAGTTTGAATGGCAATCCTGTGGATTCAGAAGAAAATGAATTGGTTTGGGATGAGTTTAAGAGTGAATCTCTTCCAAACTTGTCGACCTTGTCTATCAATCAGTACCTTGTTTCTTTTGTCGTAAAAGGTGCAATGCGCAAATCCAAAACAATTGAAAAGTTACAGACGCTCATAACAGACCTCGTTGCATTCCTTGAAACCCATCATTTCGTCCAAGTGTGTGCCTATAGCGGTCAGGAGGGTCCCGTTGGTCTCTATCAATTAGGTGATTCAATTTTCCTTATCAACTAGGAAAGCTATCAATTGCTGAAGAGCAATCTTCAGATTGAGGTAGATTCTTATCAAAATCAAAAGGAAAATGTTCTTCTTGGAGCAGTTGGTGCCTTGCTTGGAGCCTTGATTGGTGGAGCAGTTGCTCTATTTATCGCTCGTCTAGGTTATGTAGCTATGGTAGCGGGTATTGTTCTGGGGATTTGTACCATTAAAGGATATGAAATCCTTGGAAGAAAGGTATCTCGAAAGGGGATTGTGATTTCCTCTATTTGGATGGTGATTACTGTCTTTCTAGTGAATCAAATTGATTTGGCGATGGAAGTCGTTGCCAAACTAGGGGTTGAGTTTGCCTTTGCTTTCCGAGTGGTGAATGATTTAATCTTTAGCGGTCATTTTCCAGATAACTATTTTTATAATCTAGCTATGTTAGCTGTGTTTACCTTAGTTGGTGCTGGGGTGTCTATCAGCTCAGTCTGGTCAAGTCATAAAACAAAAGGGATTGTCCGTAAAATTGCATAAAAAATAAGTCTTTGTATGCCCTCTACCGTTCTGGTTGTCAAGAGGGATACAGGACTTTTTGCATGGAGAAGGTAATCATTTGTTAATATTTGACAGGATAAGCAAAAAAGGTATAATGTTTATACGGGAAAAGATGAATAAAATATCAATGAAAGGAGAAGAAGATGCAAATTTCAAGCCGATTTACAATTGCGACTCATATGATGATTATTATTGCAATGCAGGATACAGACAGTAAGGTAACTAGTGATTTTCTTGCGGCCAGTGTCGGAGTCAATCCAGTCATTATCCGTAAGACTTTATCGCAACTCAAAAAAGCTGGATTGATTTCAGTTGCTCGTGGTACGGGAGGAACTGAGATAATAAAAGACCTTCAAGAGATCAGTTTGTTGGATGTCTACCAAGCTGTGGAGTGTTTAGGAAAATCCGGTAAGCTCTTTAGTTTTCATGACAATCCAAATCCTAATTGCCCAATTGGTGCGAATATCCATGCAGTTTTGGACCAAAAGTTGTTTGATGTTCAAGCAGCTATGGAAAACCAACTGCGTCAGACAAGTCTGGCTCAGGTTGTGGCAGATGCTCAGAATAAACTGTCTAAGTAAGAGGACTAAGGTTCTCTTTTTCTATTGCCGCTCTTTTTATGAGTTGGGCAAGAAGAATTGTGGTAAAGTGTACTAGATTCTTTACGGTAAACTATAAAGAAAAATGTGAGCCTCAGTTTCAGGTTCACATTTTCTTTTTGGTCTATGGCAAAATGGCTTTTAGTTCCTTCAGGATAGTTTGCAAGGTTACGACCGCTTGTTCTCCTTGTTGCGGTTGGTAGAGTAGTTGGAAATACTTGCGAATAGTTTCTTCAAATTGCTTAGGGAGGAGTGTACAATGGGTCTTTGCGTACTCCAACATTCGTTTTTCACCAGGATGGGTTTGCTCATTGAGCGCAAATAACAAGTCAAAGTAGGAAGCAAAAAATTCACTCGTACGATGATTCATGCTGAGAAGATCTTGACGCTTGATAGCTTTTTCTATTTGATGAGAGAAGGCAGGCATGGCTTGGTCTAGCAAAAGGAGTTGCCTTTCAATGATATGCTTTTTGAGTTCCTGTGGATAGGGAATCTGGTAGGTTCTTTGGAGCGAAGCATAGTTTCCATTCGGATCGTATAGAATCTTGCTGTGGAGTAGATTATGCCACATGCAAGTTGTATAAGCATTTTGAGCTTTGTGTTGAAAAACGGTTGAGTTCAATTCCTGTTCAAACGACTCCAGCGAACGATAAATCAACTCGATTTCGATACCGTTGTTTAGTACGCAGTCATCCTCTAACTCCCAAAACTGGTTTCCAATTTCCATATAGGAGCAGTATTTACTCAAAATTTTTAGGCGAGTCGCCTCATCAATAGGAGAGTTGAGATAGACATAAACGTCATAATCAGAGTTTTGATCGTAGGCTTGTCCTGCACGAGAACCACCAAGAGCAATAGCTTCTACTTGTTCCAGTTGAGAGAATTCTTTGCAAAGTTCGTGGATCATGATTTTTCTCCTTGCTTTATGGTTTTAAAGTCATTTTACCAAAAAGTAAAACGTTTGCATAGTGTTGGGTTGCTCTTTTTCATTTATAGAAAAAAATGTGAACCCTTGTTTTGAGTTCACATTTCGTTTTTATTCTGCAGCTTGTTGCCAACGTTTTGCTAGCTTATGAGACAGGCTAGAAATGGCAAAGTTAAAGATAAAGTAAATCAAGGCAATCAGGATATAAAGACTGAAGACCTGCTCTGGTTCGAAATAACGGCCCATGAGAATTTGGCTAGCGCCAAAGAGTTCTTGTAGAGCGATAACAGAGTAGAGAAGGCTGGTATCCTTAATCACGGTTACAAACTGAGAAATGATGGCTGGCAACATTTTGCGGATCGCTTGTGGGAGAATGATGTAGTAGAGGATTTGCGCAGAGGTGAATCCTTGCGACATTCCTGCTTCGTACTGGCCCTTGTCCACGGCATTGAGGCCGCCTCGGATAATCTCAGCCAGGGCTGCTGAGGTAAAGAGGGTAAAGGCAGTAATACCAGCTGGTGTAGACTTCATCTTAAACACCAAAAAGATGGTGAAAATCCAGAGGAGGTTGGGAACGTTACGTACAAACTCGATATAAATGCTGGAGATGATCCGTAA
>CAUSWL010000079.1:0-5521 GCA_963535345.1 uncultured Streptococcus sp. | reverse complement strand
ACATAAATGGAATGTTTGAAATAACGTTATAAACTTCCATCATGATACGGTCGATAGATTTTGAGATCCCCCAAATTCCACCAACGATAACTCCGACAACCACGTTAATAACAGTGGCGATGAAGGAAATGATAATTGAATTCCGAGCACCAAACCAAACTCCATCAAAGAGGGATTTACCGTTATTATCTGTACCAAAGAAAGCTTTGGCACTTGGTGGATTCAAACGTGCTGAAAAGTCATTTACCTTACTTACATCGTTGTAATCAAAATTCGAGAACATTGGATAGACAAAACTCATCAAGAGAATCCCAATCAAAATAGCAAGCATGATGATAGTGGTTCTTTTTTTCAAGAATTGTCTGAATACAGATTTCCAGTATGAATACGCTGGAGCATCGATTACTTCAGAGGCAAAGTCATCGCGTTTTACAAACTGAAATTTATTTTTATCGATTGTAGTCATTATTTGCCTCCTTTCGTATTCGTTAATTTAATCCGTGGGTCAAGTACCGTCATCAAGATATCACCTAACATGGCAGCAAAGATACCAAGCGATGTGAAGATAAAGACAAGTCCGATAACCATGGTGTTATTTGATGCTTTAATAGAGTCAATCAACATTTTACCCATACCTGGGAAAGCGAAGACTGTTTCAGTAAGTGTCGCACCTGAGATAACTCCAATAATAGAACCTGGAATACCAGATACCAATGGAACCATCGCATTTTTGAAGATGTGTTTTCTTGAGATCTCACGTTCTGACAATCCTTTTGAACGAGCAAAACGGACGAAATCTTGCGAATGGATATCGATCATGTAACGACGAATCCAAACTGCGATAAATGGCGCACTCAACAAACCAAGAATCAGAGACGGCAATACATATGAACGCCAGTCCTGTGCTCCAAGTACTGGGAATGAGTCTGGAAGTCCAACAAATGAACCTGCTAAACGCACAATGTAAACAAGGGCAATAGTTGGAAGAGACATCATAAATGTCAAGGTTGCTGTTGAGATACTATCAAACCATGAGTTCTTAAACAGAGCCATGTATGATCCTAATGGGATCGCAATCAAGTAAGCAATCGCAATACCAATCAAACCAATGATTGAAGAAGACGCAATCATGGATGGATTCTCATAGTTGCTCAACGTTGCTGTATAAGCGTCCCCTTTACCAAATCGACTGATGTCTTGTGAGTCTGCCTTACTTGGTGATTTGTAGGTACGTGAGTAGATATCGATTGAAGATGTCTTTTTACCTGTTGGGAAGTTCACTTCACTCTTCTTAGTCGTTCCTTGTCCTTGCGTGATAACTTGAAGAACTGGGGTATTAGAATAAGTTGGATATGAATTTCCAAGGTTTAAGGTTACAAAGTTTTGGTGTACATATGGGAATTGACCATTAAAGTACAAGAGGTATTTGTGTTTCGTACCAGAACCCACTACAGACCATCCAATAGACGGATCATTTTCAATACGGATATAGCGTTTGAGGTTTGGATTTGAAGCATCTTTCACCCAACCTGGATGATCAAACTGAATCAAATTCGCATAGAAGCTGACGACACGTTCAAAAACTGGAATTTCACGCACCGCATAGAAAGACTTACTTTCTGGGAAACGTTTCAACTGCCAACCATGACCTAATTTGTTAATGTATTCTTTATAGATCTTTTCATTGGCAGTTGTCGCATCAACTGTTACAGAAGAATCTTCTTTACTTGCTTTTTGTTGCAAGCTCTTTGAATCCATGTATTCCAAATAACCCATGCGATCGTAGACAGTATTTTCGTAGTTGATCTTCGAATCTTTTGTCTTCGCTACTTTATTGTAGTTGGGGTCATTTTTAAAGATGAGATTTCTCGGTGTTAGCGTATAGATAATCATGTAGGTTAATGTCGTGACGAGAAAGATCGACACTAACGAACGCAAAATACGCATAAAAACATATTTTTTCATATTTCATTCCTTTAATGTCCAAAAGAACTTTCTCCCCTAGAAGAGAAAGTTCTAATGAAAAGCAATAATTTAATTATTTAACGTGTTTTTCAAGATCTTGTTGAGCTTTTTTGTTTGACTCAGCTTTTTCTTTTTGCCATTTTTCACGTGCTTGTTCGTATTGTTTCTTAGTAACAGGTTCATCTTGAACTTCTACATATTTGAAGTAAGCAGATCCTTTGTTACCTGTTTGAGCTGATGGGCCAGAGAATGGAACCACTTTAGAAACAACTGTTGCTGCGCCTGTGCTTGACATTGTTGGGATTACCAAGGCACTGTCACTCAACCAAGCTTGAGCAGTAGCATATTTTTCGTAACGTTTAGCTACATCAAGTGATTCGCTATTAGCGTCTGCAAGAAGTTTCGCATACTCATCCAAGCCAACTGCTTTGGCTGAAGCATTATCTACACCACCTGCAAAACCAAGGTAAACTTTTGTTTGGTCTTCTGATGATGGTTGAAGAGTATCAAGGTAAGTTGATGGATCATCGTAGTCTGGGTTCCATCCGACCAATCCTTGAAGATCCCAATCTGCATCTGCAGCTGATGGAACATTCAATGTGATGTTCAACACTTCATCTTGGTCCATCATTTGAAGGTCAAGAACGACATTGTCTTTACCAAGAGTATCTTCCACTGTTTGTTTCAATGATTGCATCCGTGAAACAAAGTTTGTAGAGTTTTGTGCTACTGGTACGTCAATATGAATTGGGAATTGAACGCCATCTTTTTGAAGTTCAGCTTTTGCTTTTTCAAGTTGTGCTTTTGCTTTGTCTTTGTTGTAAAGACCATCTTGACCATCTGCTAGGTTGACACCTTTCCATTGATCACCATAAGTGCTCAATTTATCTGCAACAACATCTCCAAAGTCTTTTCCATTTACTTGCACAAAGGCTGGAGCTGTGTAGGTATTACGAATAGCTGGTTTAGCAAATGCTTTACTATTTACTTGTGCTGAATAGTTTTCACGGTTCAAGGCAAAAGTAATAGCTTGACGGAAATCTTTGTTCAAGATCGCTTTCTTAGTCGCAGTCTTTTCAGCATCTGATTTCTTAGCAGTGTGTTTGTATGATTGACGGTCAATGTTGAAACCAAGAACCGCTACCCCTGAACCAGCCGGTGTATTATAGATGTTGTCTTTGTATTTTTTAGATACAGTTGCAAAGTTTGAACTTGCCGGGAAAAGACGAGCAGCTGTATAAGCACCATCAGAGAAACCACGCGCCAATGAATCTTGGTCTGATCCATCATAATAAGTGAGTTTCACTTCTTTAAGGTGAACGTTTTTCTTATCCCAGTAGTTGTCATTCTTTTCAAATACAACAGATGATTTTGAAGTGATTGATTTAAGAAGGAAAGGTCCGTTTGCAAGGATTGATTTCACATCGTTTGGTTGACCAAAATCATCTCCCTTACTCTTCAAGAACTCTGTGCTAATTGGGAACAAGATTCCGTTTGTTGTTTTAGAGTTCCAGAAGGTTTCAGGTTTGTTCAATGTATATTGAAGTGTGTAATCATCAACAGCTTTGACACCAACTTGGCTAAAGTCTGTAGTTTTTCCTTGTACATAATCATCCAAGCCTTTGACAGAACCTTGAACAAGTGAAAGGGTTTCAGATTTTTTATCAGCAGCGTGTTTCAAACCAGTTACGAAGTCTTTGGCAGTCACTTCACCATGTTCTTCACCATCTGCATCGTACCATTTAACACCCTTACGAATCTTGTAGGTATAAGTCAAACCATCTTTTGAAACAGACCAATCTTCTGCAAGTGATGGCACAAGATTTCCATACTTGTCATTTGCCATCAAACCATCTACGACATTTGTAGTGATATCATGTGTAGCAGCTTTAGAAGATACAGTGTAGTCCAAAGTTTGAGGATCATCTGTGTAGACATAACCATAGTTTTTGTCTTCACCTGAGCTTGCTTTACTAGTATTTGAACCAGAACATGCAGCCAACAATCCAGCTGCAAGGAGTGTTACTCCGGCAACTGCGAATACTTTACCTTTTTTCATAGGAATTCTCCAATAGTTTTTTTAGATTTGTTTAAGATTATATCACAAGTAGAAAAAAAAGTAAACTAAATTTTCTGAATATTTGCTTCAACCCCATCCAAAAACCTTGCTATGATTGACTTTTTAGCCTAATTGATGATTTTACAATTTTCCATTAATCATTTGTATGATACAATAGAGAGGACTAAGCAACGAGGAAACAACTGTGAAAAAATTCTTTCTTTCTTTTTTAACCTTCATCCTGCTGTTATGCAGTTTACCTTATCAAGTCGTTCTAGCAGATGAGCTAGATCTTCCTGCTCAAAGTGCTATTGCTGTTGAAGCTGATACAGGTAAAATCTTATATGAAAAGGATTCAGAGAAAAAGCGAGATGTGGGTGGACTATCTACACTCTTGACTACTTATCTGATTTTCGAAGCTATTCATGAAAAAAAACTTTCTCTAAAAGATCCTATCAAACTGCCTGAGAAAGCTATGGCCTTAAATGATATCGAAGGTGCTGGTACTCTTCCTATGGAAGCGAACCAATATACGGTTGAACAGTTATTGACTGCCCTTTTAGTTGGAAATTCTAGTACTGCTGCCTTTGCCTTAGCTGAGAAAGTGGGTGGCTCTGAGAAAAGCTTCGTTGAAAAAATGAAGCAGAAACTTTCTGAATGGGGCATTCAATCTCCTCATTTAATTAATGCTACCGGATTAAATACTCAAACCATCAGCGGAGATCCTGACGGGAAAGGAGACGAAAATCAATTGAGTGCTTATGATATTGCTGTCATTGCCAAGCACTTACTCCAGGATTTTCCTGAAGTGACCAAATATACTTCAAAACCCACTGCTCTTTTTTCAAACACGCAGATTGAAAACCCCAACCTGATGCTAGAAGGCATGCCGAATTACCGTTCGGGAGTCGACGGCCTTCGGGTCAGCAACTCTACCAAAGGTGGTATCACATTTGCTGCATCAACGACGCAAAATGGCATCCACATGATCACGGTTGTCCTAGGAGTGGAGGCAGTTGACGGTGATCCATATGCACGCTTTGTGGCTACTTCTTCTCTGATGAACTACGTGGTACGAACCTTTGTTTCTTCCATTGTCGTCAAAGAAGGAGATCCCTACGGAAAAAGTAAGGCAACTGTCATGGATGGGAAATCCGAGACTGTTTTAGCTGTTGCAAAAAAAGACTTCTATATCGTCGAAAAGCAAGGCAGTCAAGCGGAACCAAAAATTCAATTCAAGAGTAACCAAGAATCATTCCGAGCACCTGTCAAATCAGGCACAAGTCTTGGAAAATTACACTACACTGATCCAGATAAAATCGGACGTGGCTACTTAGAAGATCAAGAACCAACAGTCGATATGGTAGCAAGAAGAACCATTGAAAAAAGCTTTTTCTTAAAGGTTTGGTGGAATGAATTTGTTCGTTATGTCAACGAAAAGCTATAATCATGACCACCCGTCAAACGGGTGGTTTGTACCAGGGCTATAAGCCCAGA
>CAUSWL010000078.1:0-5591 GCA_963535345.1 uncultured Streptococcus sp. | reverse complement strand
TTTTTGATAAAAAAAGCTAGTTTTTCCCATACTTTAGATTGAATTTCTTCCAATCTAATCAATGTAAACCCTTTCTTTTCCTTAGTCCTGAGTGACTTTGGGATAACGTATGAAGAAGGTCAAGCGATCGCCCTGCATCTCAAAATGATAAGGTAATTTTTCGTGTTCTAATAAACTTTTGACCACAAAGAGTCCCATCCCCGAACCCTTGGCCTTGCGACTAGCATTGTCAGAAAAAGACTGGGCCAGTTTTTCTTGTTCCTCAGGACTACAGTTATTCTCGATAAAGAGTTCTCCTTCTCTCTCCCCGATGCGGACCAAGCCACCTAGAGTGGAGTGCTTGATGGCATTGCTGATGAGATTAGATAGAATCAACTTCATAACTGATGGGTTTAGATAAGCCTGCTGATGTGTCAAACTATTGTCTATCTGGAGCTCTCTATCCTTAGCTAGTAAGGCATAATCCTTAACCAGACTTTGCGTCATCTGGTGTAAGTCAATTTGTTCCCTATCATCTCTTAATTCCTGCACAGACGAGAGAGAAAGTATCTGGAGAACGTGGTGATTGAGCTCATCCACAATTCCTAAGGCAACTCTTAGATAGTGATCTCTATCCTTATAACGACCGATATTTTCTTTCATGTTTTCGATCAGGATTTTCAAACTAGCCAGCGGTGTTTTCAATTCATGAGAAGCCCCTCGTAGGAATTCGACCTTCATCTTTTCCAGTTGGAGAATGGCTTCATTCTTGTCATGCAAGTCCGCAATAACAGTCAAAAGATGCTGGTAGAGGCTATTGATTTGTTCCTTGAGATCACCAATCTCATCTCTAGAATCCACGCGCAATCGCACTTGGGTATCCAGTTCCATCATTCTACGAGTCACCCGCTTGATTTCCAAAATCGGTGCAACAATGGTCCGAGCATAGATATAGGCCACCAAGAGGGAAATCAGAAAGGATGCCAGCAAGGTATAGGGAAGAAACTGGAGACTGATTTGCTCTGCTTCCTTTTGCAAATCCATGGAAGCTAGAAACTGGAGAGTCATGGTGCCACCATCTTGCGTTTTCACCTCGCGCTCCTCGATAAAAAGAGAGGTTGTCTGGCGGTCTGTATCCAGAGGAAGACTGTCCTTGACTTCTAACTTGTCCTCGGTCATCTCGCCCTTGACAGCCCCCTTGATATCACTAGTCTGGGAATACAAGTCTAACACTTGCTCGATGCTCTGCCTATCCTTACCTTCTAGGGACTGGGCAATGGCTGTCGCTTTCTGACCAATGGTTTCCTGACGATGGCTCAGATAAGTCGAAGGAAAAAGAAAATAAATAGCTAAATGAAGGCAGATAACCAGAACACTAAAAATCGAGAAGGTGTAGATAAATATCTTTGTAAATAAACCTGTTCGTTTCATTTTCGCTCCAATTTATAACCAACATTGCGCACAGTGAGGATGCAGTCCAAGCCTAGCTTTTTCCGCAGTTCCTTGATATAGACATCGATGACACGGTCAAAGGGAACCTCATCTGTCGCCTTCCAGACAGCATCGATAATCTGAGAACGAGTCAAGGCCCGTCCTTCATTTTTCACCAGATAGGCCAGAATTTCCAACTCTTTGGCATTGATAGCCACTTCTTGACCTGCTAGGCTTGCACTGTAGCTCTCAAAGTCCACCTTGGTATCCTTATAGGAGAAGACTCGTCCTGTATCGTAGTAGCGCTTGAAAATTGCATCCACTCTCACTTTTAAAAGGGAGAGGGAGAAGGGTTTTTCCAGATAGCCATCTGCTAGCGAAGCAAAAGCACTCATCTTGTATTCTTCATCCTGAAAGGCTGTCAGCATCAAGACAGGAACCTGACTGGTCTTACGAATCTCCGCTAGGACTTCTAGGCCATTAAGCTTGGGCATCTGGATATCCAGTAGTACTAGAGCAACTTCATAGCTGGAAAATTTTTCCAGAGCTTCTTGTCCATCTGCTGCCTCAATGGTTTCATAACCACAATCCGTCAAATAGTCACTGATTCCCTCACGGATCATCTCTTCATCTTCTACAATTAAAATTTTCATAGAAAAAACGTTTCACATTCCTTTAAATTTCTTGTAAATCTTCTCTGTTTCATCCTGATAGGAAGAGTCCTAATCAAGATGAAATAGATAAAAATGCTACCTATATTATACCCCATTTAGGGGAGAATAGGTAGCAAGTTTGTTATTCGCTATCGAGCAAGAGCTCTTTTGGTTGTTTTCTAAGGAGATTGCTTGAAGCAAGCGCCATAACGAGAACCACTAGAACCAAGGCAAGGACAAAGACGATGATAAAGTCTGATGTCTGAATGGAAATATCTAGGCTCGACAAGGTCTTACTAAAGCCATCTACTTCTGCACCACCACCAAGGTTAGAGGCTTGAGCAGCCTTGCTAGCTTGCTTGGCAACACCTGAAGTGACATTGGCAAGAACAGTATTTCCGATTGCACGCGCTGTGTAAGTAGCTAAGAAGTAAGCAGAAACAAGAGCAGGGATGGCAATCAAGATGGATTCAGTGATGAATTGACCCAAGATACTTGCCTGCTTGAGACCGATAGAGAGGAGAATTCCCACTTCCTTGCGACGGGCATTGATCCAAAGGCTGAGCAAGAGGGCAAGGAGAAGGACTGAGAAGCTCAAGCTACCCCAGAAGAGGAGGTTGGCCATCTTGTACATACCAGAGATGGATTGCTCTAGAGCTGGGTAGTTAGAGGAGCTCTTCACAAGTGTGTAGCTCTTCCAGTTGATACCACTGATGCCATTCAACTCTTTCATGACATCATCCAAGTTCTTGTCCGCTGTTACAAAGAAGGTTGCGTCCCCATAAATAGCTGTGTCTTCTGTGTATCCATAAAGTTTTGCAGCAGTGTGAATGTCTGTGATAGCTGTGTTTTCGTAGAGTTCTTGTGAGTAGGTTACTGCCGACTTATTGTGACCATCAAAGAGTCCCTTGATTGTCACTTCAACTGTTTCCTTAGCACCTTTTTCATTGTCTGCGTCGTAGACATTGGAGTCCAGTTTAACCTTATCCCCTACTTTCCAGCCGTGTTTGGCTGCCAAGTCCTTGTGCAGGAGGATCTTGTCCTTGTCGTCGTTGGTTATGTGCTCACCTTCGACCAACTTATAAGAACCAGAGACAAACTTGTCTTCTTTAGAGGAGTCATTGACACCTGTAATCATCAAGCTACTTCCAAAATGTTTGGCACGGTCAGGTGTCAGATTTTTCTTGGTATCTGGCGTTTCGATGAGTTCATAGCCAGTCAAATCCCCAATAGCGTTGATGCGTTTAACATAAGACTCGATGGCCTTGTTTTCGGTGATTTTTTTGATATCCTCACCCTTGATATTCCCAGAACCACGTGGCGTTCCTTGATTGACGCGACGATTGATTTGCATGGAGAAGCTATTGGTGATATTTTTAAAGGTCTCCTGAGAAGCCTTGGCAGTAGCTCCCTTGATTGACAAGCCAACCAAACTCAAGCTCGCCATGAGGAGAATAATCAGGAAGATGACAATCGATTTGAAAAACTTCCTTGTAACATAGGCAAATGCGTTGTGTAACATAGGTTCCCTTTCTAGATTTTGTTTTATAATCCTATCAAAACAAGCTTAAATTATTTACTAGTATTGCGAGTTTCAGTCAGTTTCTTATCCCTCAACTCAAGTGTGATATCTGATGCTTGCGCCACTTCTTTGCTGTGGGTTACGACAATCACACATTTACCTGTTTTCTGGGCAAGTGATTTGAGCAGTTCGACAATATCTCCAGCAGTTTTAGGGTCCAGATTTCCTGTTGGCTCATCAGCTAGAATAACTGGAGCTTCTGAGACCAAACTGCGAGCAATGGCAACACGTTGTTGTTGACCACCTGATAACTGGAGAACATTCCGCTTGATCTGACTTTCATCCAAACCAAGCTCAAGCAGTGTATCCTTGTTTGCCTTTTTGTTGACCAAGCGGATATTTTCCAGTGGAGAAAGATAATCTATCAAGTTATAATTTTGAAAGACCAGGGAAATATGGTGCATACGATGGTAAGAATAGCCCTTCTTACGAATGTCCTCTCCTTGGAAAAGGATAGAACCTTCAACAGGACTATCTAGACCAGCAAGTAGGGACAAGAGAGTGGATTTTCCTGCTCCTGACTCACCAATGATACTATAAAATTTCCCGGGTTCAAAATTATACTTGATCTGATATAAAACTGCTTCAGCAGTGTTCTTATAACGGTAGGTAACATCTTGCAATTGTAATAAAGTCATGATTTCTCCTTCTTATACTCAATGAAAATCAAAGATTAAACTAGAAAGCTAACCGCAGGTTGCTCAAAGCACAGCTTTGAGGTTGCAGATAAGACTGACACGGTTTAAAGAGATTTTCGAAGAGTATTAACTAATAGATGATAAAATTTCTTTCGGCGATTTTCTAAATAAGAATAGGAAACAAAGAGCTACGGATAAGCAACCAATCAGGAGCAGAAAGACATAGGATTCTGCAAAGGATAGGAGACTGGTTGATAGACCACTTGCTTTGGCCAGCGTTTCCTCTAAGGTTGCCTGATCTCCACTGGCTAGTACAGTTTGGAGTAGATAGGATGTGATGGCATTTCCAGCGATAAAGGATGGAAGCAAAGCTCCAAGTGATACCAAAACTACCTCTAAACAGAACTGGAGGAAGATCGAGCTCTTGCCTTTTCCAAGTGCCAGAAGAATCCCCACTTCGTAGACTCTTTCTCTCAACCAGAGAGACAAGACCAAAATTAGGGCTCCTGCTCCTGCTATCAACATCCCATAAAGGAAGATGGTCAGGAAGGTTTGGAAGGTTGCCACTGAGTCTTTGATTTGTTCAAAGGCCTTGTTTTCCTTCTCGACTTGGTAGCCTTGACTTTCCAAAGCCAAGTTTTCCACCTGCTTCATGAGTCCGTCCATTTCCTTAGGATTTTCTACATAGAAGCGCGCTGCACTGACCTGCGGTTCACTATTTCCCAGAAGGGTTTGGCTACTTTCATAGTCTGTAAAGACCTGGTTTTCACTGAAGTCAGAAGACAAGCCTGTGAACTTTTCTTGTTTTTTACCAGAAAAGATGCCGACAATTTCAAACTCTACTGTTTGCCCCTTTCCAGCTTCGGACTGACCAGCATCCAAGCGAATCTTGTCGTGAAGCGAAAGACCATTCTTCTTGGCCAACTCTTCGTGGATGAGGATTTTCTTGGAGTCCCCTTTTTGAAGGTGTCGCCCTTCTTTTAGATTGAAAGCCGAACTGGTAAAGGTGACATCCTTGGATGAATCCTCGAGAGCCGTTAAGCTAACCAAGTTCTTGTCTGCAGCTGACAAATCATCACGTTCTACGCTCTGCTCACCACTCACCGCTTCCTTGTCTTTTAGTTTTGCGACCGTCTCAAGTTCAGGAGAGACATTTTCCAGTCCCTTAATCTTGCTCACGGATGCAAGGTCAGACAACTTGAAGGTCTGTCCATTTTCGATCTTTTTGATAGAAAAAGAAGTATTGAGTGATTTGTAAAGATTGCTTTCTACTGTTTTGTTGGACTTCATCAGAGTCAAACAGGCTGA
>CAUSWL010000077.1:0-5631 GCA_963535345.1 uncultured Streptococcus sp. | reverse complement strand
ATTAGAACTATTCTTATTTAGTTTTTTCTTTTCGTTTTTGACGAACTTCCTCCCGGTAGGAAGAATTCCCTATATAGCGCAGAACATTTAACAAAGGACTATGATGTGGACCCAGTACCCCGATCAATTCTGCTAACAACTCTACTCCAAACAAGAGCCCGATCACAAGTAGGACGCCCCCAATGCGACTCGAGATGTTGAGCAAGAGAGAAATTAAGGAGAAAATCATCGAAATTCCATAGATCACAAGTACAGTTCCCCGATGTGTCAAGCCCAGAGACAGCAGTCGGTGGTGCAAGTGATTGCGATCCGGTTTATAAAATTTTTGACCAGATAGGGTCCGACGGATAATGGCTAAAAAGGTATCTGTAATCGGCACTCCGAGGATAATCATTGGCGTGACTACCGCAACTGCCGTTGCATTTTTCAAGCCTTGCAAGGACAAGACAGAAATCATGAATCCGATAAACAAGGCACCGGTGTCTCCCAGATAGAGAATGGCCGGATGGTAATTAAAGGGAAAGAAGCCAGCGATGGACGCAACCAAGACAAAGATCGTCATGGTCAGAAAGAGATTGGGTACTGGTAGAAAGAAATAGGATACAATCCCCATTGTCACTAGGGAAATAATAGAGACTCCACTCACCAATCCATCTAATCCATCAATCAGATTGACCGCATTGGTAATGGCAACAATCCAAATCACTGTCAAAAGATAAGAAAGCCATGGTTCAAAATGAAGTAAGGGCCCACCGAATGGAATCTTAAAATCATTTAGACGAAAATCTGTCAAAAACCAGACCAGACTCGCTGCCAGCAGGATGCCGATCATCTTTTTCTTGGCAGACAATTCTTTTACATCATCGATCAAGCCTGTGAGAGCGATAATCCATCCTGCGCCCACGACCGGCAAGGTATAAGATAGGTAACTTTTGATTGGTGCGGTAGTGGATGTCAGCATAGGAATAAACACAAGAGTCGCAATTGAAAAAGCAATCACAATAGACAGTCCACCCGCGCTTGGCATGGGCTTGGTATTGATCCGACGCGCATTCGGATAATCTACGGCATCAATCTTAAAGGAGAATAGGCGAACCAAGGGCGTCAATACCAAGGCAATCATAAAAGTTCCAATCAGCACCAGAACAAATTGCAAGGAAAAGGACATCATAAGCTAGCAACTTTCTTCAAATTCTCAATCGCACCAGACACCATTAGTAAGTGACCATGTTCCTGCAGAACGGCCCGTGTCACTTCTGAATCATCCGCATACTCCCGAATGATGGCAAGTAACCAGGTTGGATATTGATTTGGTTGATCCTCTGTATCGATCAAGACAGTTAAATAATAATCAGATCCCATTTTGTATAATTCAGAGGTATCCACTGGAAAGCTGACCGTTTTTGAAAAGGCAACTGCTTGCTGGATATTTGAAAAACGCAAAATGTAATAAATATACTGACTTACTGGCGCTTCAAGTGTCGGATCTTGTTCTTGATTGTCCCGCAACTCTTCTTGTTCCAAATGGTGAATAGCTTCTGCATCCCCTTTTGTCTTATCAGAGATTGTTTTTTCCAAGGTTTTGATAAATTCATCTGGCGTCATGCGCGACAACTCTTCCATATCAGGAAGATCTGACAAATCCTCAAAATCCAATTGTTGGTCAATTTTTGATTTGGTAACAAAAACATCCAATTTATCTGGTTTTGGCGTCACACGAAAACTCAGCATCCCGCTATCCAGGAAGCTTTCTGGCATTTCGAGTTCATCCAAAATGGCGTAGAAAAATTCTTCTGTTTTTTCTTGTGGGACAAGGAAGTCAGCAATTTCCATCCCACGTTCTTCTAAGTCTTCTAGTTGGATCGTGATCTTAATTGTTGAATCACTAATTTGCTTCATCTTCATAGTATAACCTCATACTTCTAGTCTTACTATTATACTAAAAAATTGAATAGAATTCAAAAAAAGGGTGCATAGAAAAGAGGTCGGGACAAAAGTCTCCAACCTCGAAAATAATTTGATCAAGTTCAAGCCTTCTCTTAGAAAATAACACGGAAGAGTCCATACAATAGCAAGATGGAACCAAGAACAATCCGGTATTTCCCAAAGACGGTGAAATCATGATTTTTCACATAATCTGTCAAGAAGCGGATGGCGTACATGCTGACCACAAAGGCCACTCCCATCGCTACCAGTAGAATAAAGAGTTGCCCCAGTGCTAGTGAATGTCCGCCAAGAGCGAATTTTCCAACCTTTAAGAGGCTAGCCCCAAACATAGCTGGGATCCCCAAATAAAAGGTAAATTCTGTCACTACTGGACGGCTAACACCATTGATCAAGCCACCTACAATCGTAGCACCTGAACGGCTTGTTCCTGGAAATAGCGATAAAACTTGGAAGAGTCCGATATAAAGAGCTGTTCGATAAGGTAGCTTATGCAATTCCGTTACTGCTGGCTCAACCTGTTCTCGTCTTTCCAGATAGATAAAGGCAATCCCGTAGGTGATCAACATAATCGCAACGGAAATCGAATTGTGAAAATGCGCCTCAAACCAATCATCCAATTTAAAAACAAAGACAAGCGGGAGCGTTGCAACCGCAACTTTTGCCCATAATTGCCAAGTTCGACGTACTTCTAGTGGAGATTTCCCCGGTTTGAAGGGATACAATTTATCGAAATAAATCACCACAACCGCTAGGATCGCACCCAATTGGATCACGACATTGAACATCTCCATAAAGGCTGGATCTTGATTTTTAAACTGCACAAAATCCTGTAACAGAATCAAGTGACCTGTACTTGAGATCGGTAACCATTCTGTAATCCCCTCGACAATCCCAAAAAGAACCGCCTTGATTAATTCGATCAGAAACATCTTTTTCTCCTAAACTTACATTTGCTCTATTATATCATAAATCTATGGACTGGACCAGACCTTCTAAACTAGAAGGGAAAGAGCGACCAAGACCATTCTTAGTGCTGCTTAGAAGGCACCAAAGCCTCCTCCGCCTCCACCACCAGAGAAACCTCCTCCACTACCAGAGGAAACTGTGAAATGACTAGCTGTCGATGCTGTCGATCCATAAGTAGACATGGCATGACTTGAGTGGGTCACATCATGATAGAACGGAGTATAAACGAAGGCGTTTAAGGCTTGATTTTCTAAATGAATATTCCGAAGCTTCATGACCTTTGTGACCTGATCAGCTACACCATACAAGGCCGCATAGACCAATAAGCGATTCCATAGGACCAGAGACTGCAACTCTGCATCATTGAGGTGGGCAATCTCTTTCAACATCCGACCAAAACTATCCCAGTAATAGCGTTGCTCAGCACCCGCAAGATTGACAACCCCATCTCGTAGGCAGGCTTTAAAGACACCATTGAAACGCGCTGGCATAAACCAGAGTATGAGGATCCCTATCAAACAAGGAACAGAGAACCAACCCATCCCAAAGATGGCAAAGATTTCTGCTCCAAGGGCGATAAACCAAGCAGCCCAACCAAAGAAGAGGCTTCGTCTAGCTTGCGCTTCTTCATTTGCCTCTAAAGGGCGATAGTAGCTTGGCAAATGGAGATCTTCCACCTTGCGATGAACATCTCTGGCTACCTGGTTGACAGCCGTATCAAAGCGAGCCTGAGCCCTACTTCCTAGCGAACGAATAGCATCTTGATCTGCTTTTTTGGCATGTTTGTATACGTCATCACTAAATTCATAATTCTTAAAGAGATCTTTAACGGTACAGGAAACCTGATCCCCAAAAGCCATATTCATAAAAGAGCGTTCAAAATCATCCACATGTCCATGAGAATTCCTGGTCAAAACAACTTCATTTCCTTGTTGCTCGTAGACAATCACTCCACGATCCATCAAATCCAGCAAAGTGGCTTGAAGCATTTTTTCAAATGTAAATACCGGAGGAGTCGCCTTCTCTTTATTGGTAGGGGAAGCCTCATCTAGTTCAGCTGAATAAACAACCGAACTCATAATCAGAGGTGCAATGTCCTGTGGAATCTCATAAAGACGAGTATCGGTCGGATAGGTAACACCAGGCCAAATCATTTTTTTGAACCGATTGCGACCCAAGAGAGAAAGAAGCCAGAGTGCAATAATTAAGGCTGGCAAGATCCATTTCCAAAACATGCGTGTCCAGTATTTTTCTTGTTCAATTTTGGCTTGGTTCTTATGAAATTCATCCAATTTGGTCAATCCTGTATTTCGACCAGAATCATACAAAGTAGATAAGTCTGACTTCAACCAGTATCCATACAACTCCACCGCTTTTCCCTTGCCTAAGTTATAGAAAGTAGCAGAATAGATTCCATCTTCTTTTTTTACAGTCACATCTGGTCCCATAAAGGCTGTATGGATATACAGTTCCGATTGGGCATTGGCTGGTGCGAACTTAGGAATGACACGAAATTGAACTTCATCCACCTTCTGATCACCATCAGTAATTGGTTTCCAGTTTAACTGCAAGATATCCTTGTGTGAATAAAGAAGATTTTTTAATTTCCATGTGACTTTAATTTTGACTGTATCTGTCGCCACACCACTGTTATAAATTTTCACTCGGTAGCCATCACCTAGATTCGTAATCTCGGGTTCTCTTTGAAGATCACGGCCTTCCACCTCAACCTTTGGCGGCATCTCAATTGCAAAGCCTTGTGGCATATTCCCCGCCGTTCCTAGACTAACATATTGCCCTCTGTAAGAATCTTTGAAATAATAGACCAACTCCTCCTCATAGGTGGCGTCGTCCCAGTTGTCCAAGGTCAAGGTTCCACCATAGTACAATACATCATAAGAGGGGCTAGATGCATGGACGTTCTGACTGACAAAAAGGCAGGCCAGAAAGGCGAAAAAAACATACAAATACTTTTTCATTTGATCACGCTCCTTTGTATTATTATAGCATTTTTTAAATAAAAAGAGGAGCATGCTTGAAATGCAACCTATTTTACCGTACAATAGGAGGAGTTAAAATAAGGAAGAGGAGAAAAAATGAAAAAAACATTATTCGCGCTCTTAACAGGGCTTTTCATTTGCCTAGGCATCACACAGGTTGCTCATGCAGATGACTATTTACGAATCGGAATGGAAGCGGCCTACGCTCCTTTCAACTGGACCCAGGAAGATGATTCAAATGGAGCTGTGAAGATTGATGGTACCAACCAATATGCCAATGGGTACGATGTCCAAATCGCCAAAAAAGTTGCTGAGGATTTAGGTAAAAAACCTTTGATCGTGAAAACATCTTGGAACGGTTTAATTCCAGCACTCACATCTGGTAAAATTGATATGATTATCGCCGGGATGAGTCCCACTGCTGAACGTAAAAAAGAAGTCGCCTTCTCTAATAGCTACTATACCAGCGAGCCGGTCATGCTGGTCCGCAAAGACGGAAACTATGCGAATGCCACTAGTCTAGATGACTTTAAAGATGCAAAGGTTACCTCTCAACAAGGGGTCTACCTCTACTCGCTCATTTCCCAACTAAAGGGTGTGAAACAAGAAACTGCAATGGGTGATTTCGCCCAGATGCGGCAAGCTTTAGAATCAGGTGTTATCGATGCCTATGTTTCTGAACGTCCCGAAGCCCTAACCGCCGAGTCCGCTAATTCTA
>CAUSWL010000076.1:0-5911 GCA_963535345.1 uncultured Streptococcus sp. | reverse complement strand
TCATGTGAGTTGAAGTCATTGGTGATGAACTTGGTGCATTAAGAAGGTCGTCGAATGTTGGTTTCATCAAGTCAGAGTTAATGATTTTCAAAACACCTACAAGGACAACTGCTGCAGTTGCGATGAAAAGTGAAACTCCTTGGCTAACACCATTGTTGTCTGCATACCATTTGATCAAAAGACCAGTGATTGACAAGTGCCAGATATCAAAGATATCAACGTCAAGTGTGTCCGTTTTCTTCATTGCAAGCATCACAACGTTGACAATCAACATCACAAGCAAGAAGTAAAGTGTCCAGGCAGATCCCCAAGTAATCGTAGCAAGTGGTGCCCAACCAACGTCAGTGATGTTTAACTGAATACCTGTGTTTTCAACGAATTTCGCAAGTGATGCTGAGAAAGCTCCGTTGAGCATACCGATGATGGCACCGATACCAGTAAGGGCGATGGCAAGTTTAATACCACCTTCAAGCGCTTTGGAGAATTTCACTCCAAATAGTAAGGCCAATACTGTCAAGATGATCAGCATGATGATAGGACCACCCATTTCCAAGACTGGCTTGAAAATCTTATTGGCTAGTTCGATAATGACATCCATAATAGTTCCCCCCGTTTTTTTTAGTTATATGAATGTTAACAAGATAAAGAATAAATTAGCTTAGTCCGTGTTCTTTGATAGCTGCTTCAATATTGTCAAATACTGGAGCACTCATTGCTGGAATACGGAACAAGATTGGTCCAGCTTCAATTACTGGAATACCAGGTTCAAAACCAAGGTCAGTTGCAGCGATTGGTGTAAAGATATCATAGCCCTTGATAAGGTCTTCGTTTACATCTTTCACCATGACGGCATCACAGTGAACGTCATAACCACGGTTTGAAAGTTCTTCTTCTAGAGCACTTTTAATTTGGTGACTTGAGTTAACACCTGCACCGCAGGCAGCAAGAATTTTAATCATTTGGATTTCCTCCGATTTTATATTTTAATAGACAAGATTAAGCGGTTGCTTCAGCAATGTAAGCATAAAGTTTTTCTGGTTCGGAAATTTTTGATAAATCTTCCAGATGTCCATTTCCTGTGAAAAAGTCCATCAACTGAGCCAGAATATTTGTTTGACTTGAACTTGAGTTGTTAATGATAAAGAAGAGTAGGGATACTTCTACTTCCTTATCAGGAGCTATCATATTGTGAAAAGTTACTGGTTTTTCTAATCGAACAACCACCACTTTCTCAGCTAGATTATGAACAATATCTGTATGAGGAATCGCTACATTTGGCAAGTCCTTACCTAGAAATTCCATATCTAAACCAGTTGGAAATGACTTTTCACGCGTGATCAAGGCTTCACGATAAGTTGGAGTGACAATTTCTCGTTCTTCCAACAAGCTTGCTACCTGATCAAAGAGTTGATCTTGATTATCCGCTTCTAAGCAAAACACCAGGTTTTTGTCAAAGAAATGATCTAATCCCATAACATTTTCCCTTCTTTCAATTATCTTTTATGCTATAAGTATAACACTATATGAAATCGTTGTCAATAATTTTTGTTTTATTTTGTTCATTTTTTTGTAATTTTTGTTTCATTTAAAGAATACAATCAATATCAAACATTCTTGTTATAAAATCCACAAAAAAAGAAGGCCCAAGCCTTCTTCTCTTTCCTTACTTAATAGTAGATAAAATCTCTTCTAACTTATGGTAATCTTTTACACTATCAATTTCATAGATGCTATTTCCTTCTAATTCTTCGACATAGACATCCAATTCTTTGATATTATCCTTAACCATGTTGTCCCAGTAGAGATCAACAAATTCACCACTTTCGTAAGCTTTGTCAATAAAGCCAACAATCTTCTCAGCAGTTGGTGCATCCCAGAATGAAACTCCGCTCAGAATGCGACCAGCCTTGCTGTCAACAATAATGTCTTGAACCTTGTAGTCATCACCATAAACTAAGAACCACTCGTTGGTACAGTCTTCGCGATAAACACTGAAATAGGTAGAACGTTTAAGATCGTTTCGAAACATATTTTTAAAAAGATAGTTATCTGCATCGATGACATAGCTGTTAGCTAAGTCTTCTTTTACTAGATAAAGTGAGTAAAAGTTATTGTAATCAGCATACTTGTCGTTAAAGACTAAACGAACACCATATTTTTCTTTTAGGTAGTCAAATTGTTCTTTGAGGTAACCGACAACGATGATAATCTCATCAATTCCTCGCTCTTTCAAAAACTCAATTTGGTATTCTATCAAGGGTTTTTGATTAACCTTAACCAAAGCTTTTGGGGTATTTTCAGTCATAGGACGTAGACGAGTTCCTAAGCCCGCTGCTAAAATAATCGCTTTCACACGAATCTCCTTTATTCTTTAATAATAATATAAACACCAGCCATAACAATAAGTGAAGTGATGATTGTCAGCATATCTAGCGGTGCACCCAAGAAAATAACTGCAAATAAGACAGTCCAGACTACATAGCTCACATTCAAACCTGTTGCTTTCGCAGGTTGCAAACGATTAATGGCGATATAATAAGCTAAGTAGGAAATCATATTAAAGGCCGCAAAGACAATCAAGAGGCCGAATAATTGCCCATCTGCCACTTCTGCAAATGAATGGTGAGAAAAGAGCACAATCACAAGATAGGACAAGAATGAGGTTACTTGTCGAATTAGCAAGGCCTCAATTTCACTTAAATCACTTTCCATAGCATAGGAGCTGAGAACACTTTCACTCCCCCAGGCAATGGCACAGATAAGGGCACAAAGAATCCCAATGTAAAACGAGTTTACTTGTTCAACCTTGTAGGTTTGAGCAATGATAGCTGCAATAATCAAGAAAACACCGAATACTGTATTCTTTGAAACCTTGTGTTTCAAAATGAAGAAGGCTAGTAAAACTGAAACTGCTGGGTAAATAGCCGATACAGATGAAGCTAGAGAACTACCAATATATTTAACCGCATAAAGATTGGCCTGCATACCAATAGGTCCTGCTAGTAAAGCTCCGATAATTACACTTACATTTCGAATATTTAAGAAAATCGAGAGACGAACTTTTCTTTCTTTTACCAAAAGAAAAGCTAACAAGATAAAGATACTCAAGAAATCATGAGCGGCAGCCACAACAAAAGGCGAAAGATTTGTAAAAATTGAAAAGATATAAGCACTAATCGTTAGACCTAATCCCCAGAAAATTCCAGAGAGCAGACCAAAGGAAACACCATTTTTATTCTTCATCCTAACCTCCATAATAAGTCAAACCTTCGACAGCTCTTTGGTAACGATTGACACCGTAATCTCCAAAATCAGCCCCTTGAGCTTCTTTGTACACTGTCCACAAACTCCATATAGTATCTTGCAAGATTTTATAGATACGAATCTTCTCACGTGATACAGGCGTTTTGTCACTTTCATAGTAGGAAAGGAAATCATCTTCCTCTTGCTTTGTAAATTCAGACTCTAAGAAAAGAGCTGCCAAATCCCACATTGGGTCATTCATAGAAGAGTATTCCCAGTCAATCAAATACAAACGACCTTGTGGTGACTCGATAAAGTTTTCTGGTACCAAATCGATGTGACAGGACTTTCTATCAACACCCAAATCAGCCAATCTCTTTTCTAGTGAAAATACATCTTTTCTTACAGCTTCATAGTTTTCATAAGGGATAGGTCCCTCAATCAAGGATTCATATTTGCTGATTTCCTCAAAAGGAGCAAACTCTCCTCGTAATTCTTTCCCTGAAGCGTGAATGGTTTGTAAAATTGGTGCAATCTTTTCAAACTTGGACTTAATTGATGTTGAATCTAGAGTTACTGCTGATTCGATGTATTCATTTACTTTGATCCCTGACTCAATATCAAAGAGATAATTTTTGACATCTAAATCTAAATCCTCTAAAAGTTCAAGATTGTACTTTTCATTTTGACGATTGATGAGTTTTTCAGTCCCTTTACCAAAAAATTTCACAATATACTGTTTGTTGGTTGTTTTAACCAAATAGTTTTGATTGGTCATGCCTCCCAGCTGTTCAACACTGAGTACTTCCTCTTCATTAGATAGTAAAGAAGAAATTTTTTCTTTGATGAGTTTCTCCACAATTAACCTCCATCTTCTACACTTCCCACTTAAATACTGTTTTGAAAGCAGTATTAAGGTCTGTAGCAAAGACACGGTGAATGTCCTTGATTTCTCTCACAGGTTCTTCAACATAAAGGATATTCTTCAGACGATTCGCAAACTTTTTGACTTCCATCATTTGAATGGCCTTCTCAAAATCGACGCGTCCTGAACGAGATGAGCCTACTAATAACAATCCTTTTTCCAAAGCATCTCGTGTATTGATATTAACCTTGTATTCACTCACTCCCATCATGAGAATCGTTCCCTGTGGACGAATATAGCGAATCAAGTCATTGATAGCTGGTCCTGTACCATCACCGCCGCAACACTCAAATCCATGATCAAAGGTCAAATCCTCTGGGATATTATCCGTGATATAGCACTCTTTTGCAAAAGAGAAGAGCTCCAATTTTTCCCAATGGCGTCCAATCACGATAATCTCTGCTTCTGGCAAGGTATAATTGATAATATTCGCAACCACAAAGGCCAAACTACCATCTCCAATAACAGCGATTCGCTCTCGCTTGCTATGAGCGAGATGCAAGAAACGATCCATAGCATGCATACCAACACTTACAAACTCGGTAATGGCAGCAACTGTATCTTCGACATCATTATAAGAAACGACTCGGTCTTTTGGAAGAGAGACAAATTCTCTCATAAAGCCATCATAACCACTAGATAGGAAGTAAGTTCCTGTCATGTAGTTCTCGTAGAACTCCTTGTCACTCTGCATAGGCGGTTGATTGGGAATCATAACTACCTTTTGACCGACTTCATAAGTCCCAGTTGGATCTGAAATAACAGTTCCACAAGACTCGTGAATCATAGCCATAGGAAGCTTTTTGGCCAATATCTTTGGATCGCGTTTCCCTTGATAGTAACGTTGATCCGCATGACAAACCGCCATATAATTTGGACGAATAAGGATATGATTCTCCTGATCAATGTCCTCTTCTTGGTATTTTACATTGATAAACTTTGGTTTGGTCAGTTGATAAATTTGATTAATCATAGCCTTAGTCTTTCTCAATCATGCTTTTCGCGATTTTCAAGTCTGTTACTGTTGTGATTTTAAGGTTTGAATATTCCCCTTTAGCTAGAGCAACATCTTTTCCTTTGATAACAAAAATCTTACATGCATCCGTCAGGATTTCCTTTTCTTGATCAGATAGGGAACCATACAAATCCATGAAATCCTTGCAGCGGAATGTCTGAGGTGTTTGACCTTGATAAAGGTGAGCACGATTTGGAATATCAGTGATAAACTGACCATTAGTACTTTCAACAATGGTATCAACTGCTTCTACTACTGTGTCAACCGCATCATGATTTTGGGCCAGTTTGATATTGTCCTGAATCATGCGAAGTGTAATAAAGGGACGAACAGAGTCGTGGGTAATCACGATATCTTCTGGAGTGATTGGACGATAGGCATTAATAGCTTCTATAATCTTCTCGATACTGGTATTGCGATCAGCACCACCCTTGGTAATGATGATACGATCCTTGTGGAGAGAAAGATACTTGTCAACCAAGTCCTCAGCGTGTGACACCCAGTCTCCATGAACTCCAACTACAATTTTTTCAATACTTGGTTCTAAGACAAATTTTTCGATTGTGTGGATCAAAATAGGTCGATCACCCAACTCCAAGAATTGTTTTGGTAAATTACTGATTCCCATGCGTGTGCCAGTTCCTCCGGCTAGGATTCCTGCATAGATCATTTATATTCTCCTTTAGTTTATTCTAAAAAACTCATTACTATCTATTATATCACAATCT
>CAUSWL010000075.1:0-5976 GCA_963535345.1 uncultured Streptococcus sp. | reverse complement strand
TCAATTAGCCTACGATGAGTGTTTCGGTTTCGTTCCACTTTTGGCATTAGGAGGCTTTAAAGATGTAGACCACATGGATAAGGTAAAAGTCTTGGAGCACATTTACCTCATGTACCAGCTGACAGGTGGTGTAATGGACGACTAGGAGTTGCTATTTCTTTTTTGAAAACAGTGTGAGGGAATAAAATTCTCTTCCAAATGCAAAACACAAGAACCTCAGAGGAAGTCATCTGAGGTTCTTTGCGTTCTAGTTTCCATATTTTTGATAAAAATCGACCTTAACCTGGATAAAGGTTTCGGCTTCGCGTAGTAGTTGCAGGAGGGTGGCACGGGTTTCAAACTCCTCACGTGTTTTCGGGAGACTCCGATTGCGGAAGACTTGCAGATAGCGTTCGATGTCATCAAGTAAGTCATGAGCAGGATTGGTCTGACTTAGCTGGGCAGCAATCTTTGAAAAGAGCTGGGCCAAGATCAAACTCTCACTTGCGGCCAGATGACAGGTATTGATCTGCTGGGCCATGTTTCGTAGAATACGACTTTGTCGCTGCCTCATCTCAAAGTAATGGATGTGGTAGTCCGTCTGGTGAAAGAGATGGTCCGAGTGATCCAGGTAGACCAGTTTGAGAGCCTCATCGAGGAGCTTGTCTAATTGGTCAACGAGTTGAGCTTGATTGCGTCCGTCTCCCCTCGACAGATAGTATTTAAAGCGAAGCAAGATGTCTTTTAACTTTTCTTCGACCTGAAGGTGGTAGCTTTGGATGGCTTTCTCACGAGAGGGCATATAAAGGTTGACCAATAGAGCAAAGCTTGTCCCGATGAGAAAGAGGAGTACTTCATTAAGCAAGAGATCAGGGGAAGTAGACTCCTGTACCAAGAGATGACCGACCAAGACACTGCTAGGGGTGATGCCGATTTCCCAGCCCATTTTGTAAGCAAGAGGGACATAGAGAGCCAGGTAGAGGCCCAGACTCCAGATGTGAAAGCCCGTCAGCTGAAAGGCTAGAACACCGATAGCGAGCGCTAGGAGCATGGAAAAGAGGCGGTTACGTGCTAATTTCAGCGTGCTTCTGCGTGTGTCGGAGAGGCTTAAGAGAGCGATAATTCCGGCTGAAACTGCTGACGATAAATCTAAAAAGTAAGCGAAAAAACAAGCGAGACAGGTCGCTAAGACCAGTTTGGTCGTACGTTGAGTGAGGGACATGAAAATTTCCTAAACTAATAGAGTCAAGTGTTTAACGAGGAGTTAGAGACTAGGGACGAAGTTTTCGGTTTGTAGCATACTCGGCAACCGCTGTAAAGAGGACATCTGTAGAAGAATTCAGGGCTGTTTCGCAGGAGTCTTGCACGACTCCGATCACAAAACCGACTCCGACAACCTGCATAGCCAAGTCGTTGGAAATCCCAAAGAGGCTACAAGCTACAGGAATGAGGAGAAGGGATCCCCCAGCGATCCCAGAGGCCCCGCAGGCAGAAATGGCAGCCACGACACTGAGCACAAATGCTGTCCCAAAGTCTACCGAAATTCCGAGTGTGTTGACGGCAGCCAAGGTCAGGACATTTATGGTAACAGCAGCGCCAGCCATGTTGATGGTCGAACCAAGCGGGATGGAGACAGAGTAGGTGTCAGGATTCAGCCCCAAGTCTTGACAGAGTTTCATATTGACAGGGATATTGGCAGCAGAGCTACGAGTGAAGAAGGCTGTAATACCACTGACACGTAGGCATTTCAAAACAAGGGGATAGGGATTTTTTCTCATAAAGAGAAAGGCGATGAGCGGGTTGATGATGAGAGCGACAAAGGCCATAGTAGCAATCAAGAGTCCTAGGAGGACACCGTAGTTGGCCAGACTGGCAATACCCTTGTCTGAGATGGTCTTAAACACCAAGCCTAAAATTCCAAAAGGAGCTAGGTTGATAATCCATTCCACGATTTTAGAGGTGACATCTGCCATGGTTCTCAGTAATTCTTTACTGTGTTTACTTGCCTCTCTCATAGCCAAGCCAAAGATGACTGCCCAAGAGAGAATCCCGATATAGTTGGCTTCAACAATAGCATTCAAAGGATTATCCACCAGTTTGAGCAAGAGGTTGCTGAGGACTTGACCGATACCGTCAGGAGCAGCAACTTCTGTATTTGCACTGGTCAGGGTGATTTGCACAGGCAGTAAGAAACTAGCTAGAACGGCTACCAATGCAGCAGCAAAGGTTCCGAGCAAGTATAGGAAAATAACAGTTTTCATATTGGTGTTTTGTCCCTTTTGGTGTTGGGAAAGGGCGTTGGCAACAAGGGCAAAAACCAAAATAGGAGCGATAGCTTTCAGTCCGCCTACAAAGAGGTCTCCAAGCAGGCCAATTCCTGTAAGGTTTGGAAAGAGCATCCCTAATGTAGCTCCCGAAATCATTCCAATAAGGATTCGTTTGATGAGGCTTGCCTTGGTCCAGGCTCTAATGATTCGTTTCATAGCAGTCTCCTTCAAATGTATTGTTTATAATTATAGTATAAATATGCTATAGAGGCAAGTGATATTTTGAAAATAGGGCCGATAATTGAATAATTATGAAAGAAAAGAGAGGGACGATTTTATGGTATAATAGGAAAAAGGAGTTTTATATGCAAGATTTTTTTCAACGCTATTTTGATAAACTTGATTTAACAACCATATTAGAGAATCTCTTGACCAAGGTGATTTCTCTTTTGATTTTGTTTTTACTATTTTATATAGCTAAAAAGATGCTTCATGCGACTGTACGAAAGATTGTCAAGCCCTCACTTAAATTTTCAAATCGAGATGCAGGAAGGCAAAAGACCATCTCGCGTTTGCTGGAGAATGTCTTTAACTACATTCTTTATTTCTTCTTGCTCTACTGTATCCTGTCTATTTTAGGACTGCCAGTTTCTAGCCTCCTTGCTGGTGCGGGGATTGCTGGGGTGGCCATTGGTATGGGGGCGCAAGGCTTTCTATCTGATGTCATCAATGGCTTCTTCATTCTTTTTGAACGCCAGCTTGATGTGGGTGATGAAGTCGTTCTCACAAATGGACCGATTACCGTTTCTGGAAAGGTCGTTAGCGTAGGGATCCGTACAACGCAACTGCGAGGTGATGATCAAGCCCTTCACTTTGTTCCCAATCGCAATATCACCGTCGTCAGCAATCTATCTCGTACTGAATAGGCCGGCTATTTTAGCAGATTTATGGTACAATAGAAGGAGTTTGGTAAAGGAGAGAGTATGCTATTTGTAGAGAAAAAATTAGGTCACGATTGTACATGGATAGACCTTGATGTGGATAAGATTAAAAATATGGAAGATCTTTCTGACATCTATGGATTGGACAAGGAAACCATTGAGTATGCTCTGGATAGAAATGAGCGTGCCCACATGGACTATCACCGTGAAACGGGAACGGTAACCTTCATTTATAATGTTCTTGATTTAGAAAAAGATAAAGAATATTATGAAGCGATTCCGATGACCTTTATCGTTGAAAAACAACGGCTGATTACAATTAGCAATCACAAGAATAGTTATGTGATTAAACGTATGGCAACCTACCTTGAAAGCCATGAAGTTGTTTCAATCTATAAATTTCTTTTTGCCAGTTTAGAGATTATTAGCAATGCTTACTATCCAGTGATTGAAGAGATGGATAAAAGTAAGGATGAAATCAGTGCACTTCTTCGTCAAAAAACAACTAAAAAAAATCTTTTTGCCCTCTCTGACTTGGAAACTGGTATGGTTTACCTGACAGCAGCTGCCAAACAAAATCGTCTCCTCTTGGAACACATCCAAGGGCATGCTCTTTATCGCAATTTTAATGAGGTAGAAAGAGAGCAGTTTGACGATGCCATGATTGAAGCACATCAGTTGGTTTCGATGACAGACTTGATTTCTCAAGTTTTGCAACAACTCTCAGCCTCTTACAACAACATCCTAAATAATAATCTAAATGATAATTTGACAACTTTGACAATTATCTCAGTCTTGTTAGCTATCCTTGCGGTTATTACAGGATTCTTCGGAATGAATGTTCCTTTACCGTTTGCAGATGAACCAAATGCTTGGATTTATATTTTGATAGCTAGTCTCATTTTATGGGTAGTCTTAGCCCAATGTTTAAAGAATATTGCTAGAAATTAAAAAGAAAAGGAGCCAGAATGGCGATTGAAAATTACATGCCAGACTTTGCTGTGGAAGCAGTTTATGATCTGACAGTCCCAAGCCTGCAAGCGCAGGGGATCAAGGCTGTTTTGGTCGATCTGGACAATACCCTCATTGCTTGGAACAACCCTGATGGGACGCCAGAGATGAAGCAATGGCTACATGACCTTCGGGACGCGGGCATTCGCATTATCGTGGTCTCAAATAACACCAAAAAACGAGTTCAACGTGCAGTTGAGAAATTTGGGATTGATTATGTTTATTGGGCCTTGAAGCCTTTCACATTTGGGATTGACCGTGCCATGAAGGAATTTCACTATGAGAAAAGTGAAGTGGTCATGGTAGGCGACCAGCTCATGACAGATATACGAGCAGCCCACCGTGCAGGCATTCGCTCGATTTTAGTCAAACCCTTGGTCCAACATGACTCGATCAAAACGCAGATTAACCGAGCTCGTGAGCGCCGTGTCATGCGAAAAATCACTGAAAAGTACGGACCGATTACATATAAAAAAGGAATTTAACTATGGAAGAAATTCTCTGTATTGGTTGTGGAGCAACCATTCAGACGACAGACAAGGCTGGTCTTGGTTTTACCCCCCAGTCGGCACTTGAAAAAGGTTTGGAGACTGGCGAAGTCTATTGCCAACGCTGTTTCCGTCTCCGCCACTATAATGAAATCACGGATGTCCAGTTGACGGACGATGATTTCCTCAAGCTCTTGCACGAGGTGGGAGACAGTGATGCCTTGGTGGTCAATGTCATTGATATCTTTGACTTTAATGGCTCTGTCATCCCAGGCTTACCACGTTTTGTATCGGGCAATGATGTCCTCTTGGTGGGAAATAAAAAAGATATCCTGCCCAAGTCAGTTAAGCCGGGTAAGATTAGCCAGTGGCTCATGGAACGTGCCCACGAAGAAGGACTTCGTCCTGTTGATGTCGTCCTGACTTCAGCCCAAAACAAGCATGCCATCAAAGAAGTCATTGATAAAATCGAGCACTACCGCAAGGGCCGTGATGTCTACGTAGTTGGTGTGACCAACGTTGGAAAATCAACCCTTATCAACGCTATTATCCAAGAAATCACGGGTGACCAAAATGTCATCACGACTTCGCGTTTCCCAGGAACAACCTTGGACAAGATTGAGATTCCGCTTGACGACGGATCTTATATTTACGATACACCGGGGATTATTCACCGCCACCAGATGGCCCACTACTTGACGGCTAAAAACCTCAAGTATGTCAGCCCTAAAAAGGAAATCAAGCCCAAAACCTATCAGCTCAATCCTGAGCAAACCCTGTTTTTAGGTGGTCTTGGACGCTTTGACTTTATATCAGGAGAAAAGCAAGGATTTACAGCTTTCTTTGACAATGAACTCAAACTCCATCGTACTAAGCTTGAAGGCGCTAGTGCCTTTTATGACAAGCATCTGGGAACTCTTCTCACACCACCAAATAGCAAGGAAAAAGAAGATTTTCCAAAACTAGTCCAACATGTATTTACCATCAAGGACAAGACAGACCTAGTCATCTCAGGACTAGGCTGGATCCGCGTAACAGGCACCGCCAAAGTCGCCGTCTGGGCACCAGAAGGCGTCGCCGTCGTCACACGAAAAGCAATTATTTAAACACAGAAAGGAAAGAGTTGTCTGGATTCGAGCGAGCTCTGCGAGCCTATAACGAATACTTTTCGCCGTGGTGTCAGTTGGTACAAGGAGTTGTACCAACAAAGGAAAATTTGAGACCTTAGGCTCAAATTTTAGTCATGAAAGTCCGAAGGACTTTGCTGACGTCCGTCACCACTTCAGAAAA
>CAUSWL010000074.1:0-6000 GCA_963535345.1 uncultured Streptococcus sp. | reverse complement strand
CTACTTTAGACATATGATTCCTCCTTGGTATCAACGATACCAGCAAACGTTCATAGAAGAACAGCAAGGGTTGACAACTAGTTTTGGGTGAATCTATCATCAGTTCCTTCCAAAACTATGCTAACAGTATACTCCTTTGTGAAAAAAGTGTCAAACTCTGGCCTGTTATTTTTAAAAAAAGTTTATTTTTATGATATTTTTATTTAGTGATAAATGAACGAAAGCGTGAAATAGAGTAAAGTTTTTAGCCAAAACGGTTAACTGTTCTATTCTGTAAACCCTACATAAAAAGAGAGTGGGACAAAAGTCCTAGCCTCTCAATTGTTTTTGGATTGTCGAACAAGACGCAGTGGTTGAGTGGGCTCTACTACGCTGATTTCATCAGCTTTTACAGCCCTACTCAACTGTGCGGAGGTGGGACGACGAAATCGAATTCTAACGAATTACCGATTTCTGTCCCACTCTCTCTTATAAACTATTCGTTTGATTGATCCCTTTAGTCATCGGACTCCGCAAATACTTGAGTGGCTTTGACTGCTTTCTTCCACCCCTTGTACAATTTCTCTTTGCGAGCTTCATCCATCTTTGGTTCAAAGATTTGAGCTGCTCCATGAAGAGATTTTAATTCATCTAAGTCCTTCCAATAGCCTACTGTCAGACCTGCTAGGAAAGCTGCTCCTAAAGCCGTCGTCTCCAAGTTTTTGGCACGAGCAATTGCAATTCCAAGAATATCTGCCTGAAACTGCATTAAATAATCATTTTTCGCTGCTCCTCCGTCTACTTTTAGGACAGGGATAGGAGTCTTGGCATCCACCTGCATGGTGTCGATGATATCGCGTACTTGATAGGCAATGGATTGAAGGGTTGCCTTGATAAAGTCTTCCTTGGTTGTTCCCCGGGTAAGTCCAAAGACAGAACCACGCGCCTCTTGATTCCAGTATGGGGCTCCAAGACCCGTAAAAGCAGGGACCACATAGATTTCATCCTGGTTCTGGGACTTCAGAGCATAGGCTTCCGATTCAGGAGAACTGTCGATCATACGCAGACCATCGCGAAGCCATTGAATAGCACTTCCAGCGATAAAGATAGAACCTTCTAATGCATAGTAGACCTTGCCATTGATCCCATATCCGATAGTCGTCAGCAAGTTATTTTCTGACAACTGCATCTCTTCACCCGTATTCATAATGATGAAGGATCCAGTTCCATAAGTATTTTTGACCATACCAGGTTCAAAAGCCAATTGACCAAAAAGGGCGGCTTGCTGGTCTCCTGCCATCCCCGCAATCGGTACTTGTCCACCGTAGAAATGGAAAGGGGCAGTCTTGCCATAGATTTCAGAGTTTGAACGCACCTCAGGAAGCATGGCTTTAGGAATGTTGAGGATTTCTAAGATTTCATCGTCCCATTTCAGTTCCTTGATATTGTAGAGCATGGTACGGGCAGCATTGGAATAGTCTGTCACGTGGGCTGCTCCATCCGTCAGCTTCCAGACCAACCAAGTATCAATAGTCCCAAAGAGCAATTCTCCTTTTTCCGCACGCTCTTGTGCTCCTTTAACATGATCCAAAATCCAACGAACTTTAGTTGCTGAAAAGTAAGCATCGATGACCAAACCTGTCTTTTGGTGGAAGGTTTCTACATAGCCTTGGTTTTTGAGCTCTTCAGCTAGTGGAGCAGTTTGCCGTGATTGCCAGACAATAGCATTGTAAATGGGAAGACCCGTATTCTTATCCCAAACAACTGTCGTTTCCCGTTGATTGGTAATACCGATCGCCTCGATTTGATTGGGCTTGATGCCACTTTCAATAAAGACTTCAGCGATCACCGACTGAACCGAGTTCCAAATCTCATTGGCATTGTGCTCCACCCAACCAGCCTGCGGAAAAATCTGAGTGAATTCCTTTTGACTAGAGCTGACTTGCTCGCCTTTTTTATTAAAAATGATAGCCCGCGAACTAGTGGTTCCCTGGTCAATCGCCATGATGTAAGTTTCTTGAGACATAAACCGCCCTCCTGAATTCGATACTTAAAAATCTTGTTCTTTCATAAACTAGTATACTCTATTTCATCATGGATTTGTATCCATTTTTTAAAGAAAATCCGGTCTAACATTTTCCTACTACTTCTAACTCTATCAGAACAAATTAAAAGAGCCCTGAGGCTCTTTTAACTAGTAGTTCAAATGCTTATCAAGATCTGCTCTGATCTAACCGATTTAAGAACTCCATGGTAGGGCTGTCTTGGTAAAGTTCTTTAAGAGGAATGTTCTGATAGACCGCTATTTCGTCCGCAGTCACACCGTAACGAATTAATAGATCATAAATACGATTTAAATCATGACGTAATTCATCCGTTATGAGGACATTATCGCTTGTTTCTTTTGTTTTCCAATAATAAGATGGCAGAACTTCCTTGGTTTCAATTAAAATAGTTTGCAACAAAGTCCCACCATGGCTGTCCTTCTGAGAGATATCGGCCCCAAGTTCCAACATTTTCTCAAAAACCTTGAAAGACCGGTCAGCCTTTTCCTTAGACGAATACATCTCATATTGGCCATTCCAGCGTTTGATCATGCGCCTACAGTCAAATACAGCTCGTCCACCCGCTGTTTGGAGGACTGGTTGACAAAATGGATTCAGCTCTGTCGGCTCTTCAATAAAGTTAAGATCTGCTCCTCTATCAATGAGTAAGTCTGCAATATCTAAATGTCCCGATTTGATAGCGACTTGAAGGAGCGACTGTCCCTGATCTCTTTTAGGTTTGTCACCCGAAACAGCATTGACTTCTTCAGGCTTTTTATCCAATATCTGACGGACTCCCTCTATATCTCCTCTTCGCAACAACTGAAAGGTCTTTTGCATGTTTTTCCCCCTCTCTCATTATAGATAAGAATGACACTGTGTTGATACTTTGATCCTATCTCTAGGTTCTTCGTTAAACTGATTATAGCATTTTATGGACTCTACATTGAAGTCCTAAAGGCTAAAGATGACAGACTCCCACCGAAAGAGATTCAACTCTATTTCTCTGATTTTCGTGCAGCCACCAGCCAAGAGGCTACTAGGATTTCGAAAATAACTAGAAGGATAATCTGAGGAAGCGAGCTCTGAACCAGCATGAGGACAGCCAGACTATCGATCAGCATATGAGCGAGGATACAAGGAACAGCTCCTTTCGAGTACTCCTTGAGCGCTCCAAACAGGAAGGTATTCCCTAAAATCATCAGGTAAAAGATGAGATAGTTGGACGAACCTGCTGTAATCCAAGGGAGTTGATAAATAGGGATATGCCAGAGGAACCAGACAATGGAAAGAAGCATCATTTTAGGTATAAAGTGCTTACTAAAGGAAAGATGATCTTGTAAAAACCAACGCCAACCGACTTCTTCTAGGCCTCCATATAATAAGGTCCAGGGGAAATAAAGGAAGAAGGCCAAGAGGGAGTTCCCAGTAAAGCGAACGTTCATAAGCAGGATGGAAATCCCATAATAGATGACGGGGATGAAGAAAGCTAGGATCCAAGATAGGGAACTTTCTTTTTGAAGAAAGACCTTTTTGAAAAATTCACCCAAGGAGTTGACTTCACTCAACACCAGAGAAAAGACAGCAGCCACAATCATGGGAATCAAGTTCATTAGGATAAACAGTAGTGAGGCACCCAAACTACTCCTATCTGGGAAAAAGAAAAGGATAACTTGACCTACTAGAAAAGTAGCAAGGAGGGCAGTCAATGCATACCAGATAGCGACTGATTGTTTTGAAATAAATTTGCTCATTTTTCTTCCTTTACAGTTACATACTTCTTTCTTGCAATCCAGATTGCTAAACTAATAATAAGAATTTTACTGACGATAGATAGCCATACCTCTTCATTCACTAGAATCTGAGACAAGGAATTGATACAGGCATGGGTTATGACACAGAGCCATAAATTTTGCGTTTTATGATACAAGGCCGATAAGATAAAGCAGTTAATTAGCAAACCTACTAGAAACGGAAACAATTGAATGACAGCTAAAGAACCGTCGATATAAAAGTATAGTAGATGCCAACTAGACCAAGCTAAAAAGGTGATCAAAGTAGCTGAAAAATAAGGTATTCTTTCCTCCAAAGTTGGTTGAAAGAAATAGCGCCAGCCAATTTCTTCAACTCCACCAAAAAGAAGAGCCTTGAAAAAGAGCACTACTGGCAAGACCAACGATTGAGTGGTGATCTTACCACCTAAGATAAATGGGAAAAAGTCAAGCAACAAGAAAACGAGCACCAAGCAATAATTTGCCAAACTGTCTTTGACTTGAAAAAAATCTTTTAAAACTTGTTTGAAACTAGATTGATAGTAACTAATGCTTGCAAGACTCCCCCAAAAAACAGATGATAAGCCACCTACAATAATAGCGATGATCCCAAATGATGATGTAAAATCAACCTTGACTCCTCCTGCTCTTAAAAAACAAACCAGAAGGCTGACTCCTAATACTTGACCAAAGGTCCCTAACAAATACATAGATAGGGCTTGCTTTCTATTCATTCGTGATTCCTTTTTCTTTCAATAATTACCAGTGCTATCTACCTTAAACCCATACCTGCCAGCATTTCGTTTGAGCTTCTCAACCAGAGCTTCATTCCGCTTACTTTTTCCAAAAAAGAAGGGAATAGTCTTTCCGTTTCTAAGCTCGATATAGAAAGCATAGCGAGCCCCGCCACCAGATCGTCCACGAAAAATTGCATACGTGATTTGCTTGATCTCTTTCAGCGGGATCCTGCGACGACTGAAACACAGAGCGACATGGATATAGAAGATTCCATAGCTAATATGGAAAGGAGCAAAGAAGGGACCTCCACTACGTCTCACAATTGCCCTTCTTCTCAGGAAAAGGAGAACAGTGAAAACGAGCAAGAAAATGAGCACATATAGAATCGGAGCATACTCCATTATCTTTCTAAATTCTAACACGCTGTCTTTCATCCTCTACTTCATCTCAACCCATTTTTCATTATCCATGATAAAGGGCTTAGCCAGACCTTCGCCTGTGTAGTCTTGGTACTTGGTCTCCAAGTATTTGTAGACATCTTCCTTAGTCGCAAACTTAATGGCTTGATAGGGCTCTTCAAAGGTCAGCTTTTCAACAAAGAGATAGCCGTCCTTAGCAGGAACCAAGACACCGACGTGACCGACAAAAAGGGTATTGCCATCTAGGTTATCATGAACAATAACAGAAAGCATGCGCGCATTTTCATTGAACTTGAAGTGAGAAAAATACTCTTCCATCTTCTTAGCATGGACCTTGACATCCGTTGTAGCTTCTGTCGGAACCCGTGAATACAGAATGTTAAAGGCTTCCTTGTCTGCCTCATCGAAGACCTTGCCTTTGTCAATGGCATCATTGTCCACGAACAAGAGTTCACTATCCGCTTTCATCTTAGGGATCTCGATGCGATTCTTCAGAAGAGTATAGCTATTGATCCGGCAGTTGGTCCCGACGAAATCGCCCTTTTTCTTGGTCCACAAGTCACTGATCTTCTCAACATTGTAGTCTGTTTTCTTGAAGGTGCTGAAGTCACCCGTTAAGCCGACCGAGCCGACAATGCTATCGTAATCTGTTACCAGACCCAAAAATTTATCTACACTGTCCTGATCCAAATAAGCAGACAAGAGAGTCCGCACTTCTTCGACACTCGCCTTGCTGTTGAGGTTGCTGTAGCTTCCCTTGTAGCGTTCCTTATCTGAACTAGATTTCTGTACAGTGGAACTTGCCTGCTTTTCCTTGTATTGCTTTTGGTTGCTACTACAAGCCACTAAAGCAAAGATCGCCAAGGCACAGCTAGTAAGGTGCATGAATTTTTTAGATGGTTTCATAAACTGGTTCCTTCTCTATTGATTAAAATGTTTGTTCTATAAATTTTTCATATCGATAATCCTTTTCCTCTATTATAGTTTAAAACTGGCTTTGCTCCAACTATTTTTTACGAAATGAGAAAAGTTTATGAGCAGCAAAAA
>CAUSWL010000073.1:0-6018 GCA_963535345.1 uncultured Streptococcus sp. | reverse complement strand
CCCAGCTGGAAGAAACCATGTTGGAATTGAAGAAGGACTTTACCATCATCATCGTTACCCACAGTATGCAACAGGCTGCGCGTGCAAGTGACTACACAGGATTTTTCTACTTGGGTGACTTGATTGAGTATGATAAGACATCCAATATTTTCCAAAATGCTAAGTTACAGTCAACAAATGATTATGTAACGGGACACTTTGGTTAGAAAGGAAACGGTATGTCAGAAGCGATTTTACAGGTCTCAGACCTGTCCGTTTATTACAATAAAAAGAAGGCCTTGAATAGTGTTTCCCTTTCTTTCCAACCTAAGGAAATAACGGCCTTGATTGGACCTTCTGGATCAGGAAAGTCCACCCTACTCAAAGCCATCAACCGCATGGGCGATTTAAATCCTGAGGTGACTACAACTGGATCAGTAGTCTATAATGGTCACAATATCTACAGCCCCCGTACCGATACGGTTGAATTGCGTAAGGAAATTGGTATGGTCTTTCAACAGCCCAATCCCTTCCCTATGTCTATCTACGAAAATGTTGTCTATGGGCTGCGTATCAATGGGGTTAAGGATAAACATGTTTTGGATGAAGCAGTAGAAAAGGCCTTGCAACGTGCTTCTATCTGGGATGAAGTAAAGGATCGTTTGCATGATTCGGCCATTGGTCTCTCTGGTGGACAACAACAACGTGTTTGTGTTGCTCGTGTCTTAGCAACCAGTCCGAAAATTATCCTCTTAGATGAACCAACATCAGCTTTGGATCCTATTTCTGCAGGTAAGATTGAGGAAACCTTGTATGGTCTGAAAGATAAGTACACCATGCTCTTGGTAACACGTTCAATGCAACAAGCTTCTCGTATCTCTGATAAAACAGGATTTTTCCTAGATGGGGATTTGATTGAGTTTAACGATACGAAGAAGATGTTCCTAGACCCACAAAACAAGGAAACAGAAGATTATATTACAGGAAAATTTGGATAAGGAGTTGAATGATGTTACGATCTCAATTTGAAGAAGATTTGGAGAAATTGCACAACCAGTTCTATGCTATGGGACAAGAAGTGCTCTCGCAGATCAATCGTACAGTGCGTGCCTTTGTTACGCATGACCGTGATTTGGCAAAAGAAGTCATCGAAGACGATGCAGAAGTAAATGAATATGAAGTGAAGTTGGAAAAGAAATCATTTGAAATGATTGCCCTCCAACAACCTGTTTCGCAAGACCTTCGTACCGTCTTGACCGTTCTCAAGGCAGTGTCAGACGTGGAGCGCATGGGAGATCATGCAGTGTCTATCGCTGAGGCGACCATTCGTATGAAGGGAGAGCAACGTATCCCTTCTGTTGAAGAAGAAATCAAAAAGATGGGACGCGACGTGAAAAACTTCGTCGAAGCAGCTCTAGATCTCTATCTCAACGGTTCTGTGGATCAAGCCTACGAAGTAGCAGCGATGGACGAAAAAATCAACCATTACTTTGATAGCATCCGTGATTTGGCTACAGAAGAAATTAAGAAAAATCCTGAAGCTATTGTTACAGGCCGTGATTACTTCCAGGTCATTTCTTTCTTGGAACGTATCGGAGACTACGCAAAAAATATCTGTGAATGGGTTGTTTACTTTGAAACAGGTAAGATTGTCGAACTATAAGAAACGGTTTAAATATACAGAAGAAAAGGCTGATTAAAATAAATCAGTCTTCTTTTTTTATGAAAAGAATTGTTTTACAATCAAAATCTCTAAAAGGGTTGACAACTATTTTTAAAAGAGTTATAATTATTCAGAATTAACAGAAAGGTCGTTTATTTATGAAATTTAAGAAATGGATATTAGTTGTGTGTAGCATGCTTGCCAGCATGGTTTTGGTAGCTTGCCAGTCAGGAACGGGTAGTTCTCAGTCTGCTGTGGAAGCTATTAAACAAAAAGGAAAGCTAGTCGTTGCGACCAGTCCAGACTATGCACCGTTTGAATTCCAAGCCTTGGTAGATGGTAAAAACCAAGTGGTTGGTGCAGATATTGATATGGCTCAAGCAATTGCAGACGAGCTTGGGGTTAAACTTGAAATCTCTAGTATGAGTTTTGACAATGTCTTGACTAGCCTTCAAACTGGAAAGGCTGACTTAGCCATAGCAGGAATTAGTGCTACAGATGAGAGAAAGGAAGTCTTTGACTTTTCTATCCCTTACTATGAAAACAAAATGAGCTTCTTGGTTAGAAAAGCCGATTTAGACAAATACAAGGATCTTTCAAGCCTCGCAAGTGCAAATATCGCAGCTCAAAAGGGAACTGTGCCAGAAACCATGGTCAAGGAACAATTGCCAAATGCCCAATTGACATCCTTGACCAATATGGGGGAAGCCGTCAATGAGTTGCAGGCTGGAAAAGTGGATGCTGTTCATATGGATGAACCAGTTGCTCTTAGCTACGCAGGTAAAAACTCAGACCTTGTCGTTGCATCTGTTAACTTGACGATGAAAGATGGCGAAGCCAATGCCGTTGCTATCAAGAAGGATCAATCAGACTTGAAAGCGGTAGTAGATAAGGTTATCCAAAAACTGAAAGATGACGGAACCTATCAAAACTATCTTGAAAAAGCAGCGAAACTAACGGAAGTTGAACAATAAGAAAAAGCAGAGTTGGACTTTAATCCAATTCTGCTTTTATGTATTCTAATAGCTCTTCTAGATTTTCAAGAGTGACTTTGGCGAACTGATAAGGACAGGCATCCAAATAAGCCTTCTCAAAAAAGTCTAGTTTGAGTGAGCTGTGTTTCAAACTGGCAATCTTAGGATAGTGTCTCAAATCAAGCAGAAGGCCATCGTGTAGAGGATAGTGGGGCAAGGGACAGGTGTTTTCTTCAAGCACTTTCTTTATCTGAGCCTGATAGTTCTCTTGAAGGCTCAGTCGAGCCAGTCGGTTTTTTTCAAATAACTGGCTATCGATATAAAGAGAAAGAGCCTTTTGCATGATGAGATTGCTGTCATAGTCTAGGATATTTTTGTAGGAAACAAAGGCCTCTTTTAGGGCATTTGGGAGAATGAGAGCGGTAATACGAAGGGCTGGAAAGAGACTGGTTGAGAAGGACTTGATATAAATGACCCGATCCTCAGTATCCAGATAGTGGAAGGTTTGTCCCTTTTTAGAGTCTAAGTCACCTAGATAATCATCCTCGACGATATATACACCATACTGGTTTGCTAGATCCAGAATAGCCTTCTTTTCCTGATCAGAATAGGAATGACCTAGGGGATAGTGGAAGCGAGGAATGGTATAGAAAAACTTGATTTTCCCAGATTTAAACTGTTGTTCCAGTTCTTCAAGGTCAATGCCATCAATACGGCGTTCAATGGTCTGGTAGGCTAATCCTTGAGCGACCAAGAGACGGTTCATCCGGTGGTAAGTCGGTTGTTCGACCAAAATCTCAGCTCTCTGGCTCGGGAAGTCAATCTGAGAAAGGATAAAGAGAGCTTGCTGGGTGCCAGAAGTTAGAACCAGTTGGTCGGGTTTGCAGTAGAGGGCTTGGTTGAAAAGAAGTTGATGGACAGATTGTCTCAGTTCCTCAAGACCTTCTTGGTTGTCATAGTAGTTGAAGAGATAGTTTTCTCTTCCAATTAGGGTTTCATTGACGCAGATTCTGAAGTCGTCATAGGCACTGGCATGTTCATCAGTGACTTCGATTTCCAAGTCTTGGTGCTGTCCTTGTTCTAGAACATAGTAGCCACTTTGGGGTTTGGCATAGAGGTATTGTTCATGGCGTAATTCCAGCAGGGCTCGTTGGATAGTGTCCTTGCTACAGTGGAAGTCTTGGCTCAGTTGACGGATGGAGGGAAGCCGGCTACCTGTTGGAAATTTTCCTGATTCGATCCCCTTTTTTAGAAAGGAAACGACTGCTTGGTATTTACTTTCTTTCTTCATTCCAGACCTCCGTTGATTTTGTTACATTGTACCTTTTTTTTGCCTCCTTTGCAATGGGAAAAGTATTTCTCCCTTTCACAACCAGTAGCAAATGTGGTATACTTAGAAAGTATGATGATTCATTGAATAAAAGATAAGAAAGAGAATGGATAGAAAAGTGCAGGAACCGGTTAAATTATTTCAATACAATACTCTAGGTGCCCTAATGGCTGGTCTCTATGGTGGAACCATGACAGTAGGAGAATTGCTGGAACATGGTGACCTCGGTTTGGGAACCCTTGATTCGATTGATGGGGAGTTGATTGTCCTTGATGGCAAGGCTTATCAAGCCAAGGGATCTGGTCAAACGCCTGAAATCGTCGAAGTGGCAGCGGATGCTCTTATTCCCTATGCAGCAGTGGTTCCTCATCAGGCAGAGGTGATTTTTCGTCAGCGCTTTGAGATGACAGATAAGGAATTGGAAAAGCGAATTGAATCCTACTATGATGGGGAAAATCTTTTTCGTTCCATCAAGATTCATGGTGAATTTTCACAAATGCATGTGCGAATGATTCCCAAATCCACACCTGATACCAAGTTTGCAGATGTCGCGACTCACCAACCTGAATATAGCCGTGAAAATGTATCGGGAACCATTGTTGGATTTTGGACACCGGAGATTTTCCATGGAGTGAGTGTTGCAGGTTACCATTTGCATTTTATCTCAGATGATTTGACCTTTGGTGGGCATGTGATGGACTTTGTTATCAAAGAAGGAATGATCGAGGTTGGGGCAGTCGACCAGTTGGACCAACGTTTTCCAGTCCAAGATCGCCAGTATTTATTTGCCAAATTTAACGTTGACGAGATGAAGAAAGATATTGATAAGTCAGAATAGGAGAAAAAGATGACAGTACATATTATCCTCACCATGATCGCTTTAGTTCTCATTCTAGTAGGTGGAACTTGGTATGCCAAAAAACGGTTTAAAATCTCTCTTGCAGTGATGGGCTTGGGGGCAATCGCATTTTTTGTTTCTTCTCAAGTGTTAGAGAAGATGGTTCACCTTCTGGTACTCCATCCGCAAAAAGATGGAACCATTCCGCTCATGCAGGAGCAGCCTTTCTTATACGTCCTTTATGGGATTGCCATGGCTGCCCTCTTTGAAGAGACGGCCCGTTTTGTCTTTTTTAAATGGTTGGAGAAAAAGAGAAAGTTGGAAGATCGAGATGCTTGGGCTTATGGCTTAGGACATGGAGGCTTAGAGATGCTCTACCTCGGAATGGGAAGTTTGATTAGCCTTTTGATCCTCTTTTCACTAGTACAGTCATCAAATACTGATGCGGCGAATCTTCTTACAAAGAGTACATTAGAAACAGTTCAGTCTCTATCAGCATGGCAGATCTATCTACTAGGAGTTGAGCGTGTCCTTGCTCTGGTTCTCCAAATTAGCCTTACTGTCTGGGTCTATCAAAGTGTCCGTCAAAAGAAATGGATTTATCTCGTTGCTGCCTATGGATTACATGCCTTGTTCGACTTAGCTCCAGCTCTATCTCAAGTGGGCTGGATTGCGAATCCGCTTCTAGTTGAGTTTGTTCTTCTCGTAGAACTTTTAGTCTTTATCTGGCTGACAAAATTTACATTTTGGAAAAAATCATAAAAAGAGGGGAGACCTCTTTTTTTATGTAAGGATAAAACAAGCTCTTTTTATGGTCGTCAAATGTCTCTAAAAATGGTATAATGGAATGAATTTTGAAAAAGGAAGAGTGACATGTCAGTAAAAGAAAAAATGCTTGAAATCCTAGAAGGAATCGATATTCGTTTTAAGGAACCTTTGAAGACCTATACCTATACCAAGGTAGGAGGTCGAGCGGATTATCTAGTTTTGCCACGCAATCGCTATGAGATGGCCCGTGTCGTCCAATTTGCCAATCAAGAGAATATTCCTTGGATGGTGCTAGGAAATGCTAGTAATATCATCGTTCGTGAAGGTGGAATCCGTGGTTTTGTCATCTTGTGCGATAAGCTTAATAACGTTTCGGTTGATGGCTATACCATCGAAGCAGAAGCTGGAGCGAACTTGATTGAAACGACACGTATTGCCCTCCGTCATAGTTTGACTGGTTTTGAGT
>CAUSWL010000072.1:0-6295 GCA_963535345.1 uncultured Streptococcus sp. | reverse complement strand
CTGATGAAATCAGCGTAGTAGAGCCCACTCGACCACTGCGTCTTGCTCGACAATCTAAAGACAATTGAGAGGCCAGGACTTTTGTCCCAGCTTCTTTTTTATGCACTAGATCCTTTCCATGGTATAATGGGAGGACTACTGATAGAGAGAATCAAAAGGAGACACGAGTGGATCAAAAACATCACTGCCAAGTCCTATGGGCGAAAAATAAATACCTGGTGCTGAGTCATTCCAGCAACATTTACAAGGAGATCCGGGAATACCTCAAGCAAGACCAGGTGGAGGTCAGCCACGTCGAAGGCTTGATTCAGCAAGCGCTGGCCTTGCCAGAAAATCGTGGTCAAGTCTCCAATGCCTTCCAGCATATCTGGGGATATTTCAAAAAGCAGGCGACTGCTGAGGAAAAGGCAGACTTTATGCTGCTACTTGAGAAATACCAGCATGGGCAAGCTAGCCAGGAGGATCTCATCAAAGGGATCCAGACGCTCCTAGAGCGCTACCCGAATCGCTACTTACAAGAATCGACGCTGCTAGGAGGTCAATAGATGAGACTGTGGCACCAAGATTTGATTAGCAAACTCCCTCGACCCCAGCTTCTCGGCCAACACCGAGAATGCTGCGCCCTGAGAGGCAATGGCTGGGGCAAGAAGCACGCGACGGTCAACTATGTCTTTGACTACTCGCCCTATCGTCTCTATGCCTATCACCGCTTGATCATGGAGGAGATGACGTCTCGTGGCTATAAGGTCAGCCCAGAGTGGTGGGAGCCGACCTACCGAGGCAAGACCTGCCCAGCTTATTCAGAACTGGAAGAGGAAGTTGTGAGCACCCCTATCTATCCTGAGCACCAGGATACTTACCTCCATGAATGCCTGGAGAATCTAGCAGAAAAAGGGATCCAACTAGACTAAGAAAAACGGACCAGACCAGGTTCGTTTTTTTGCGCCAAATCCCAACAAAATGCTTTGAAAGCGTTAATTTCTTTCCCAAACATGCTATAATAATAGGAGATTATGCACAGGAAAAGGATAGACGGATGAAGGAATTAATCGACTTAATTAATCAATTTAGAGATGAACGTGACTGGAGAAAGTTTCATAATGAAAAAGATCTAGCCATTTCAATTTCATTAGAAGCAAGCGAATTGTTGGAACTATTTCAGTGGAAACAATCAGAGGAAGTAGTTGAAAAGTCATTACAAGAAATCAAAGAAGAACTTGCGGATGTTTTTATGTATTCTTTCATGTTAGCAGATAATTTGAATCTGGATGTAGAAGAAATTATAAAAGAGAAAATAGACATAAATTCAAAAAAATATCCTGTAGAATTGAGTAAGGGTAGCAATAAAAAATATACGGACTTGGAGAAAAAATGAGCAAGATTCAATCACCCATAGTCATAGAAATCGACTATTCAAGTCGAACATTTGATCAATTAAAAGAAACGATTGCACCAAAACATTCTAAGCTCATTTTTGATTACCCAACTGTATACATCGTAAACGATGAAACTAAAAATAAGTATAGCGTATATGTTGGAGAAACAACAGATATTATTCGAAGAACAAATCAACACTTATCAGATGATATAAAGAAGAACCGAGAAGACTGGCTACAATTTGAACAATCTAAAACATCGAAAATGTTTGTCATTGGGCATAACCATTTCAATAAATCTTTGACCTTGGATATTGAGAATAGGTTAATGCTCTACCTATCAAGTGTTGACCAAGTTGAAAGGGTTCAGAATAGAAGAGGAAATCCTCAAAATCAATATTATACTTCTGAAGAGTTAGACGAGATTTTCTCAAAGATATGGAGAACCCTAAATCGGAAAAACCATTATTTATTCCCAGCAGAAAGTTTTATTCGAAATTCAGCGATATTTAAATCTTCTCCATTTCACAAGTTAACGGATGAACAAGTAAAGGCTAAAAATGAAATTTTGCTAAAAATCACCTCTGTTATCAGTAGAAATGAGACAGGAGTTTTAATTTTAGTAAAGGGTGATGCTGGTGCAGGAAAAACAGTTTTGATGAGTTCTCTCGTTGATGATTTATTGAATTCTGAAGATACTCAGATGATTCGTGAGAACAATGATATCAATTTGGTTGTGAATCATGATGATCAACTCAGTGTTTACCAAGAAATTGAGAAAAAATTGGAATGGAAGAGTGGATCAAATATTAATGTTGTGATGAAACCAACTCAATTTTTAAATGCTCTGAAAAAAGAAAAAACTGATGCTGGAATTGTAGTGGTTGATGAAGGTCACTTGTTATTGACTGCAAAAAATCAAGCCTATTTAGGCGGGAATCATTTAAATGATTTGCTCGCTAAATCTAAAGTGGTCGTGTTAGTTTATGATGAAAATCAGATCATGAATAAATCCCAAATATGGACAGATGATGCTTTCTTGAAATTGGAACATGAAGCCAATTTAAAAGGAAATCTCATTACGCTACATAACCAAATGCGTATCCATGCAACTAAAGAAACAGTTGAGTGGATAAGAAACCTGATTGATGCTGGAGTTGTAAATGAGGTTCCAATTGATAATGATTATGATATTAGAGTTTTTGATTCTCCTGAGGAACTTCAAAGTGCAATCATGGAAAAAAATGATAATCAGAGTTTAGGGATTTCACGCTTAACAGCAACCTATGATTGGGAATATAGTAGTCAATCAAAACCGAAGGATTCTGACTATTGGTGTGTCCGTATCGGAGACTGGTCTTGTCCGTGGAACAGACAACTTGCAAAAGAAAAAGAATCTAAACATTTATCCTGGATAGAGCAGTCTCAAACGATTCATGAAATTGGCTCAACATTTACCGTTCAGGGATTTGATCTAAATTATGTGGGAGTTATCATTGGCCCATCTGTCAAATATAGAGACGGGAAAATTATTTTTGATATAAGTGAAAGCAAAAATAAAAGTGCTGTTCAAAACAGAAAACTTGAATCAGGTGAAATGATTAATTACGGAGAAACATTATTACGAAATGAGTTAAATGTTTTGTTAACCCGTGGAGTTAACGGGCTATACGTCTATGCGGTTGATGAAGAACTTCAACAAGCTTTAAAAAATGCGACAAAATAAGATGCTTCCTATTTCCCAAATTTTTTTCGAATGATAGAAGTAGAGGAACCTTCCCTCTATTTTTTATCGAAAAGGAGCAGGGATGCAAAAAAGACATGCGCATGTATCGCCGACCTTGGATATCATGGCCAAGAAGATTTTTAGCTTGCCGGAGGTGACGACGGCTTTTATTCGAGACATTTTAGAGCTGGATGTAGCGGACGCTCAGATTGTGGAGGGAAGCCAGCCCCACAGCATGGCCTATGAGGAGGATGACTTGTTCTCCACTGCGGTGGATGTGAGAGCCAAGCTCCATGATGGAACCGAGGTGATCATCGAGATCCAGATTCGCAAGTAGCAATATTTCTTGAATCGGTTCCATTACTATTTGGCCAATCAGCTGGTGGAGAATGTACAAAAACTGCGCCAGCAAGGCCAAACGCATAAGATGTACGAGCAGATGGAGCCCGTCTATGGGATTGCCATTTTGGAGAAGTCGCTCTTACTAGACGAAGAGGCCGCCATCAACAAATACTGGCTGACCAATAGCCGGTCTGGCAAGCAACTCAAGGCCTATTATAAAAATGGCAAGCACCAAAATCTTCTGCAGGTTGCCTTTTTAGAGCTAGACAAGTATAATAAAGATGAGAACCTGACAGATGCAGGTAGACAGTGGTTGGAGTTTTTTGGGAATCTTCCCTTCACAAAAGCTCCCAGTCAGGCTGTAGCCCACGCAGATTCATTATTAGATTCATCTAGCTGGACCAAGGAGGAGAAGACCATGATAGACGAGCGTATTCGTATTCAAGAAAATTATGATATGACCCTGGAGACGGCTATAGACGAAGCGCGTGAAGAAGGTCTGGAGCAAGGTCGTAATGAAGAACGTCTGCAGTTAATCCGCAAAATGGTCTCACGAGGAATGTCGCCTGATCTTATATCGGATATGACGGGTTTGTCCATTGAAGAGATCAAATCTATGTTAGCGTAAGATCTAGCTGGACCAAGGAGGAGAAGACCATGATAGACGAGCGTATTCGCATTCAAGAAAATTATGATATGACCCTGGAGACGGCGATTGATGAAGCGCGAGAAGAAGGTTTAGTACAAGGGCTGGAACAAGGCTTAGAACAAGGGTTGGAACAAGGACGTAAACAGTTGGTATGTGAGATGATTTCAAGAGGAATGTCGCCTGAGCTGATCTCGGAGATGACGGGCTTAACCATTGAAGAAATTGAGGCTCTTCTTTCCTAAGTCGTTAACGGAGGCATCGCCTCTTTTCTTTTTTGAAAAAACTTGAAAATTTTCCCATTTTTTCAATCCGCCTTTCTAGAATTGTGGTAGAATAGAGTCAACAAAGAGCTATCCTCACCAACAGTGTGATCGATACTAGAAAAGAGGATTCTGATGACAAGAAAAATTGGTATTATTGGTTTGGGGCATGTGGGTGCGACCTTGGCCCACAGCATGATTTTGAAACACACCTGTGATCACTTGGTATTGATTGATACCAATGAGAAAAAGGTCAAGGCAGATGCCTTGGATTTCTGTGATACAGTTGCCAATACGGGGTATCCGGTGCATATCACGGTCAATGACTACGCGGCTTTAAAAGATGCGGATGTCGTGGTGTCGACTCTTGGAAATATCGAGTTGCAGGCTAATAACACTGATGACCGTTTTGCGGAGCTTCCCTTTACCAGTAAGCAAGTGGCGCAAGTAGCGCGTGATTTGAAGGCTTCTGGCTTTAGTGGGGTCTTATTGGTAGTGACCAATCCGGTCGATGCAGTCACTCAACTCTATCAACAATATACCGGCCTTCCAAAAGAGCAGGTGATTGGGACAGGAACCTTGCTGGATACAGCTCGGATGAAGCGCGCAGTCGCCGATCGTTTGCAGGTTTCTCCTGCTAGTGTATCAGGCTATAACCTTGGTGAGCATGGAAATTCTCAATTTGTTGCTTGGAGTCAGGTCCGTGTCAAAGGACACGCTATTACCGATCTCTTCTCTCAAGAAGAGCTGGACACCATCAACTACGAGTCCTTGCGTGGTGGTCATACTGTCTTTTTTGGCAAATTCTATACCAATTTTGGAATTGCTGCAGCAGCCCAACGCTTAGCAGAAGCTGTGATCAATGATAGCCACTAGGAAATGCCGGTCTCTAACTATCGTCCAGAATACGGAACCTATCTTGGCTATCCAGCGATTGTAGGTCGAAAAGGAATTATTGAACGATTGGACTTACATTTGACAGAAGAAGAAAAAGAAAAATTACTCCATTCAGCCGAAACCATCAAGGAAAACACAAAAAAAGGACTGGAGCATGCATAAAAGAGAGGAGGCTGGGACAAAAGTCCTAGCCTCTCAATTGTCTTAGCCCTTGCTTAGTGAATTTAATAAAGCTTAGTAAATCCAAGTTGTAATTCTTGACATTACATCTAGGATATGTATAATAGTTAATATAACAAATGTTCTTACAACAGAAAGAGAAAGCAACTATGAAAAACATTTTATTTATCGTCGGATCCCTTCGTCAAGGATCTTTCAACCATCAAATGGCCCAGAAAGCAGAAAGCCTTCTTGAAGGAAAAGCAACGGTGACTTACTTGGACTACAAGGACATCCCAATGATGAACCAAGATTTGGAAACGCCAACCTTGCCAGCTGTGCAAGCAGCACGTGATGCGGTCCTTGCTGCGGATGCCATCTGGATCTTCTCACCAGTCTACAACTTTGCCATTCCAGGTGTAGTGAAAAACCTGATCGACTGGCTTAGCCGTGCCCTTGACCTGTCAGAAACTCGTGGTCCATCTGCCCTCCAAGACAAGATCGTAACCGTCTCTTCAGTCGCTAATGCAGGACACGAGCCAATGTTTGCGGCTTACCAAGCCCTCTTACCATTCGTTCGTACTCAAGTAGTGGGAGACTTCACAGGAACAACTGTTAACCCAGAAGCCTGGGCAACAGGTGAATTAGTCTTGACAGATGAAGCAATCGCAGGATTAGAAAAACAAGCCCAAGCTTTATTAGAAGCATAAGAAAAGCATAAAAAAAGTTGAGACAGAAGTCTCAGCTTTTTTTAAATACTAAACAATTGTCCGAAGAAGTAAGTCACACCCATGGTGAGAAGGCCAATGATCAGGTTGCGAAGCATGGCTGGCTTGGTTGGTGCTTTTCCCAGTTTCGCACTGGTATAGCCAGTGAAGATTAAGGA
>CAUSWL010000071.1:0-6447 GCA_963535345.1 uncultured Streptococcus sp. | reverse complement strand
GAGTAGCATCAACCTCATACCAAGACTGGGTCTTGACCTTCTTTTGATCGACTGCCTGGTATTCTAAGCGGAGCAGACCTTTCCTGGTCAAGCGCATCATTTCTGCCTGTTTAGCAAGGTCTAGAGAAGAAAAGGCTAGAGAATCTTCTGAACCAAACAGATGCTCTCGGTCTGACTGTCTCAGACCTTCCAGAGGATAGAGAATCTTATCATAGCTGGAGTTTAAAAACCCCGGCAGCATGGCTTTTAGAATGGAGATTTTATAAGAAAAGACAGACTTGCGTAACTCCTCAGCCAGCCAGAGTTGCTCTTGAGTCAAGACGGGAGAAAAGTCTAGCACCTCTGCAATCTCCTTCAAGTCCTGACCTTCCATCTCTTCATCCGACTGGGACTCCAGGCCAAGCACAATCCCTTGTATCAAACGATTACCCTTTCCGAAGGGGACATGAACCCGCATACCGACTTCCAGCATCTCTACAAATTCCTCAGGGACCTTATAACTATAGGGCTGGTCCGTCTGCATAAGGGGAACATCCACAATAATCTTTGCGATTGCCATCTTCTCACCTCCTCCTTGTCAGTACATTCTTGCAATAGAAAAAATAAGATTGAGTCCCCCCAACCTTAAATTTTTTCACCATCTTCTTTTTCTTTAGCGATTTGCTCTTTGATTTTCTTTTCTTCTTCTTCTTTGCGGCGTTTTTCTTCTTCGATACGGAGACGAACCGCTTCACGTTTTCCTTCTGGATCTGGGTGAATGGTTACATTTCCAGACTCGATTTCTTCCAAAGCGCGAAGAGTTGATTTTTCAGACTTAAACTCTTGAGTTGCTGGCGCTCCTGCTTCTAGTTCGTGGGCGCGTTTTGCTTCCAAGATTACGAGTGAATATTTTGATGGTACCTTGTCCAGCAAGGTATCAATAGAGGGTTTTAACATCATTTGCTTGTACCTGTTTCCTATAGTTTATCGAGTAGTTGGAGATTTTGGCAACATCTCCTGGTAGTGACCAATGACACGGTCCACACGGAAGTGTTCTGCTTCGATTACACGCTTGACACGTTCAGCAGCGAGGGGCACCTGATCGTTGACAATGGCATAATCATACTCACGCATGAGGGCAATTTCTTCCTTGGCTTTTTCGATTCGTTGGGCAATCACTTCAGCACTATCTGTACCACGACCTACCAAACGATCTTGCAATTCATCCAAGTCTGGTGGCGTTAAAAAGATAAAGACAGCATCTGGAACCTTTTTCTTAACCTGAAGGGCTCCTTGGACTTCAATCTCAAGAAAGACATCGATTCCCTTATCTAGGGTTTCGTTGACATAGGTCAGAGGAGTTCCATAGTAGTTACCGACATATTCTGCATATTCCAACATCTGGCCTTGACGGATCAGCTCTTCAAACTCTTCCCGAGTACGGAAGAAATAGTCCACTCCGTCCACTTCACCAGGACGTTGCGCGCGCGTCGTCATCGATACAGAATATTGAAATTGATTCTCAGAACTCTCAAAAATCTCTCTTCTAACCGTTCCTTTCCCAACTCCTGAAGGACCAGAAAAAACGATTAGCAAGCCTCGGTCTGCCATTATGTCTCCTTTAGTTAGTCTGTGAAATAAAGTAAAATTTCTCTCGGATACTGATGATTGCGTCAGTTATCCTTCTACAGTCTTTCTATCTAGTGTAACAAAAAAGCAGTAATATTTCAACTGCTCTTTCTTATTTATTTAGCATAAAGTAGTATCAAAAAAGGAATTACATATAAAAAGACTTGCTATTTTATTCTATTTAAGAGATAATTGTAATAATAATATTAAAAAGGAGATTTTTATGGGAGTTTATAAAGGAAAATCTGTTGATGAGGCAATCGAAAATGGTTTATTAGATTTAAACCTCAAAAAAGAAGATGTTCATATACACGTTATTGAAAAAGGCCAAGCTGGAATCTTTGGTTTTTTTGAAAAAGAAGCTGAGGTAGAAATAACACCTTTAACTGAGAAGGAACTCAAATTAAAGAAATTAGCTCCGTATTTGAGTGCTGGAGGTTTTGTTATTTTAATTTTATTTTTTATCTTAATTGGAGTAAGCCAAAATAACAAATCTAATTCGTCTACTTCTTTGTCTTCATCTACAAATCCTAGTTCGGTTACAGAAAAATCTACTGAAAAAACTACTAAACCTTCATCTACCTCTAAAGAATCCTCAACAAGTTCAAGTAGCCAATCTAGTTCAACTAGTTCATCATCAAACTCTGTTGAAACTTCGTCAACTAGCCCCTCACAATCTTCAACAATTACCATAGAAAACAACTCCGAATTTCAAGCGCTACTACAAACAGAGGACCAAAGTACAATAACAGATTTTGTACAAAAATATAAAGGTAAAACGATTGAATTTGATGGAAATTTTGCTGATTTAGCTAAGGTGAAGTCAAAGTATGATATCCTTATTCATTCTGGAGATTATCATCCTGATGAAGCAACTGGACCTAATTTTAAATTTATTGAAATTAACCTTATTTCTAACCCTGTTTTCAAACCATTCAATGGTGAAAATATCAGAAAAGGACAAAATGTTCATATAAAGGCCAAAGTTGGAGCCTATAATGCCACACAAGATTTAATTTACTTATCTCCAATTGAGGTCTCGCCTAGATAAATGGTTAATATCTCTTGTTTAGTAATAATAAAAAAATGAAATCAGATTTTTATCTGATTTCATTTTTTTATTTAGCATAATCTACTGCACGAAGTTCGCGAATCACGGTTACCTTGATATTTCCTGGGTAATCGAGATTGTTTTCAATTTTCTCACGAACTTTGTGAGCCAAGATTGTGACTTTGTCGTCTTTGATTTGTCCTGGATTAACCATGATACGGATTTCACGTCCTGCTTGAAGAGCAAAGCTATTTTGCACCCCTTCAAAGCCATTGGCGATTTCTTCCAAGTCATGGAGACGCTTGATGTAGCTTTCAAGAGATTCACTACGAGCACCTGGACGCGCTGCACTCAAGGCATCTGCTGCAGCAACGATCACCGCAATGACGCTTTCGGCTTCGACATCACCGTGGTGGCTAGCAATAGTATTCACTACAACTGGGTGTTCCTTGTACTTACGAGCCAACTCCGTACCAATCTCAACGTGGCTACCTTCAACCTCGCGGTCAATAGCTTTCCCGATGTCATGAAGGAATCCAGCACGACGGGCAAGAGCTGCATTTTCACCAAGTTCACTGGCGATGATACCAGACAACTTAGCAACCTCAATCGAATGACGCAAGACATTTTGTCCATAAGAAGTACGGAACTGCAAACGTCCCATAATCTTCATCAAGTCTGGATGAAGGTTTGGCGCACCAATCTCATAGGCAGCAGCCTCACCGTATTCACGGATCTTATTGTCAATCTCTTGACGGTTTTTCTCCACCAACTCCTCGATACGAGCTGGGTGGATGCGGCCATCCTTGAGCAACATTTCCATAGTCATACGAGCAATCTCACGTCGAATCGGATCAAATCCTGACAAGGTTACCACTTCTGGCGTGTCGTCGATGATGACATCTACCCCTGTCAAACTTTCAAAGGTACGAATATTGCGACCTTCACGACCGATAATGCGCCCCTTCATGGTATCATCTGGTAGGTGAACTGTCGAGTTTGTTGACTCTGCTACATAGTCACCAGCGATACGCTGCATAGCCTGAACCAAGATATCTTTGGCAATCTTGTCTGAACGTTCCTTCACCTCTTGCTCAGCCTCACGAATGCGACTAGCAATTTCCTTGCTCAAGTTTTCCTCTGTTTGAGCCAAGATAATATCTCGAGCCTCAGTTTGGGAAAGGGAACTGATACGTTCAAGTTCAGCTTCTTTTTGTCTTTCGACTTCCTCTAATTGCTCTTCACGTGCATCAAGGTTTTTTGCTCTATCAGAAATACTTTGTTCTTTTTGTTCAAGTGTTTTTTCTTTGTTCGTCAAATTGTCGTCTTTGCGGTCAAGGCTCGTAGCTCTCTCCGTCAAACGACTTTCAATTTGCTTGAGCTCCTGACGTTCTGACTTAAATTCAGCGTCCACTTCTTCACGGTATTTTCTGGCTTCCTCTTTGGCCTCCAATAGTGCTTCTTTTTTAAGAGACTTGCTTTCGCTCTTGGCTTCATTTAGCAATAAATCCGCTTCGCGCTCAGCTTGTCCTCGTAAATTAGTTGCTTCTTGTTCAGCATTTAGAAGCATCAACTCTGCAGCTTCTTGAGATGATTTCATCTTAGCTGAGATGCTGACATATCCAATGACTAAACCAATGATGACGGCAAAAACAGCAATCGCAAGTGTCATGATTTCCATGTTTTTACCTCATTAAATTTGTTTATCGAATGACATACATTCCTTAATATTCTATCATAAAAAACCGATTTCCACAAACCCAAATTGAAGAGTTTTGTGTGAATTTTAGAAGAAAGTTCTGAAATCGCAAAACAAACTTTCTAGATCTTTAAAATAGCATTTTCATTAAATTATACAATAAAAAAACCTACCTTTCAGTAGACTTAGTAATGATCTTTGAAGGACAAGAAAGCCACGCTATCTCCATCTATCATATAAATCAAGCGATTTTCTGCATCAATGCGCCGCGACCAAGCTCCTTGATAGTCATACTTGAGTGGTTCTGGTTTCCCCATTCCTACAAAAGGATCGCGTTGAATATCTTTGATTAATTTATTGATTCTTTTTAATGTTTTCTTATCTTGGTTTTGCCAATAGCAATAATCTGCCCAGGCATCTTCTGTAAACTTGAGCAGCATTTCTCACTCCTCAATAACATGGACCTGAGTACTTCCAGCTCGGACTTGAGAAATTCCTCGCAAGACCTTGTCAGAAAGCTCCTTGTTCTGAGCGATTCTCAAGGTTTCTTGAATACTATCCCACTCGCTCTTTGAAAGGACAACAATATCCTCATCAGGATTTTTATTGACCACCGTCAAAGGCTCAAATTCTTCATTTACCTTTTTCATGTAGTCTTTTAAATGATTTCGGAATGTTGAATAAAGAACTGCTTCCATAACCATACCTCATTTTACCTCTTTTCCACTATTATACACAAAAAGAAAGAAATTGTCAGGAACTTGTACAAGATTTTTCTTTTCTATCTATTTATTCGAAAATCTTCTAAAAAAGTCCACCTTTCAGTAGACTTAGTTTGTTTCTATTCTAATGGGCACCCTGCCGAAATTCTGCTCTGCGATGCTTGGCTGTCCTAGTTGGTAAATCTGGTCTGCCTTTTGCGTCATGGTATCCCAAGGTTCTTTGCCAATTCGGCTGACTAGTTGGACTTGGTCTTTCAGAGACTTGAGATGTTGTCTGCCTTTTTCGGTAAAACCAAGGACATGGATACCTTCTGGCAAGTCACTTTCTCTAGCTTGAACCAAGATATAAGTCAATAGGCGTCTGACACGCGCTTTTGTGTAACGTTTGGTCGCAACCGCCTCGACCAATTCCTCCACAGACTGGGCTGTTTTGATAGCATCCTTGATGCGCACAGCCATTTCTTGATTGACCTGATAGATGGCGGTTAGGTCTGGATTTGACAAGATTTGATAGCGGAGCAAGGGAAAATAGTCTTCCCAGCTCACCTTACTGGTCTGCTCAAAGAGGGCAAGAGAAGGCATAAAGCGTTCTAAGAAACCTTGGTCTGATTGATGCTGACGAAGGGCTGTCGCCGAGGCAAAGTCCACATCCTTATCCACAGAATGGTAACCCGCCCCCTGACGTTGAATTGGATGCAGGTTGACGTTTCGTCCTGCAATTGCCTTGGCATAAGCTAGAGCTAGAACATGATTGGGCGTATTGCCAGAAAAATCAAGGCCAGCAAATTCCTTCCACATGGCTTGGGTTTTCTGAGGGTAGGAGAATGAATCAGGTAGATTGTCCACAAAATTCTCCATCTCAACGCCTTGCTCTGCGTATAATTCAGCAATTTTCTGGTAGTCCAGAACTTCCTCTGTCCCAAAAGCTAGGCTATCAATGCCCAACCGATCCAAGATATCCACAGCCCCTTGACCAAAGAAATCCGCTGCCTGAACACTGACTAAAAAGGGCAATTCCACTACCAGATCCGCTCCATTTTCCAGCGCCATCTGAGCCCGAGTCCACTTGTCCACGATAGCAGGCTCTCCACGCTGTATGAAATTCCCAGACATGGCAACGATTTTCAGTCCCTTCGCCTGATCCAGCAGGTATTTATGCCCATTATGAAAAGGATTGAACTCCGCGATAATACCTGTAATGGTCATGGTAATCTCCTACTTCTGCGCGACAAAAAACCAACGTCTACTGTTTTCTGTTGGTTCCTTGTCCTCAAAGTCCGCATATAGTTTGAAGAACTTGAAACCAGCTTGTTCCAGCAAAATATCATAGGTCAAAACCTCATAGGTTCGCTCCTCATGCACTTCAT
>CAUSWL010000070.1:0-6543 GCA_963535345.1 uncultured Streptococcus sp. | reverse complement strand
GCACCAACTCATGTGGTGTCTAGCCTTGCGGAGTGGAATTTTGATGAAAACTAAACTGACCTTTTGGGGAAGTATGCTCTTTCTCCTCTCCCTGTCTATTCTCTTAACCATTTATCTGGCATGGATTTTCTATCCTTTAGAAATTGAGTGGCTGAACTTAGCGAATCGAGTCTATCTAAAGCCCGAAACCATTCTGTATAACTTTCATATCTTGATGAATTACCTGACCAATCCCTTTAGTCAGGTCTTGGAGATGCCAGATTTTCGTTCATCAGCTGCAGGTTTACACCATTTTGCGGTGGTGAAGAATCTCTTCCACTTGGTTCAGCTAGTTGCCCTAGTGACATTACCAAGTTTCTATTTCTTTGTTAGAAAGATTGTGAAAAAAGGATTTCTACCCCTATATCGTAAAAGTATCTTGGCTCTAGTGCTACTGCCTCTAGTCATTGGGCTTGTAGGAGTGTTGATTGGTTTTGAGCAATTCTTTACTCTTTTCCATCAGATTCTCTTTGTGGGAGATGATACCTGGCTTTTTGATCCAGCAAAGGATCCCGTTATTTGGATTTTGCCAGAGACTTTCTTTCTCCATGCCTTTGTACTTTTCTTTGTTTTATATGAAGGAATGTTTGGTTTCCTTCTTGCTAAAGCTTCAAGGAAATAGTGGAAAAAGTTCTGTATTTTTAATAAAAAACGAGAGAAGTTGCTCTACTCCCTATTTATTGTTAGGTTATCCTAAAGATAAACTTGCAAAGCAGGAGATTTTTGCAGAAAACAGTCTATTTTCTATGAAAAAATAGGCTTTTTTTCTAAAAATACCTAGTCAAGCGCTTTATTTTTTTGTATAATAGAAATAGCAAGTATAGATAAAAGAAGAGAAAAGCATGATTACACTATTTTTATCACCGAGTTGTACATCATGTCGTAAGGCAAAGGCTTGGTTAGAGACGCATAAAGTGCCCTTTCAAGAGCATAATATTATGACTAGTCCTTTAACAAGAAAAGAATTACAACATATTCTTTCCTTGACCGAAAATGGTACTGATGACATCATTTCAACTCGTTCAAAAATTTTTCAAAAATTAGATATTGATGTAGAAAGTATTTCGGTATCGGAATTGCTTCATTTGATTGAGCAGTATCCTAGTCTTTTGCGTCGACCAATTATTATTGATGCCAAACGTATGCAAATTGGTTTTAATGAAGATGAGATTCGTGCTTTTCTCCCTCGTAGTTACCGTAAGCAAGAACTAAAAGAAGCAAGAATGAGAGCTGGTATTAGTTAATGAACAAACAGTATAGTTACCCACTAGATTTGTCGTGGAGCACTGAAGAACTTGCTTCAGTGCTTTCTTTTTTTAATGATGTTGAAGCTGCCTATGAAGGCAAGGTAGAGGCTAAAAAGTTACTGGACTCCTATAAGGGATTCAAAGCGGTCGTGCCAAGCAAGAGTGAAGAGAAACGTTTGGGACGAGAATTTGAAACAGTTAGTGGTTATTCGCTTTACCGAGCAGTTCAGGCTGCCAAGGAAAAAAGAGAAGGGAAGATTTCTCTTGAAAACTAAATTTGAATTTGCCAAACAGATTGTGAAGGAAGCTGCTGCCTATATTTTGGCTCACATGAAAGAAGATTTGCAGGTTGAGCGCAAGTCTTCCCCTACTGACTTGGTGACGCGTTTGGACAAGGAGGTCCAGGAACTCTTGGTTGAACGGATCAAGTACTCCTATCCTGAGGACTTGATTTGCGCGGAAGAGGGTTGTTTACGTGCTGCAGTCGGTCAAGGTTCCGTTTGGGTGATTGATCCCATTGACGGTACCAATAACTTTGTCGCTCAGCAGGAAGATTTTGCCGTGATGTTGGCTTATTTTGAAAATGGGGTTGGCAAATTTGGCATCATCTATGATGTCATGAAAGGTGATTGTTACCATGGTGGTGGTGCCTTTCCTCCTTGCCGCAATAATGAGCCCTTACCGCCTTTTAAAAAGAAACCTCTTCAAGAATTTTTAGTTGCCGGCAACTCAGGTATGTTTGAAAGCAATGAGTGGGGATTGGGTGATTTGGGTCGAGCAGCGTTGGGTGTCCGTGTCTACGGCAGTGCGGCCATTAGTTTTGCCAAGGTTTTATCAGGTCGTCTTCTGACTTATATTACCTATCTGCAGCCATGGGATTACGCTTCGGCCAGTATCTTAGGGGAAAGTCTGGGTTATCGCCTTCTTACGGTATCGGGTGAGCCCGCTGATTTTAAAACGCGTCAGCCTGTCATGATGGTGCCAATCGAGATGCAAGAAGAGATTCAGTCTTATATCTACGAAAGGAAAGAGAACTAAATGCAATTTCCAGAAGGATTTGTTGAAAAATATGAAGCGATACTAGAAGACGAGGCAAGAGACTTTCTTGCCTCTTTTAAACAAGAAGCAGTTTCGGCTTTTCGGGTCAATCCCTTAAAAGAAAGTCAGTTATCGTTTGCAGATGCTATTCCCCATACACCTTGGGGGTATTATGGTAAGGTTTCTGGAAAGTCACCAGAGCATGTGACCGGTCTCGTTTATTCGCAAGAGCCTGCAGCCCAAATGGTGGCCCAGGTGGCTCAACCAAGTCCTGGTATGAAGGTCTTAGACTTGGCGGCAGCACCAGGTGGAAAATCCACTCAACTAGCAGCTTATCTGGCTAATCAAGGAGTCCTTGTCTCCAACGAAATTTCAAGTAAGCGTGCTAAGATTTTAGTAGAAAATATGGAGCGATTTGGAGCGACAAATGTTGTTGTGACTAATGAATCTGCTGACCGCTTGGCCAAGGTTTTTAAAGGTTACTTTGATGTGATTGTCCTTGATGCACCTTGCTCGGGTGAAGGGATGTTTCGTAAGCGGCCAGATGCCATGGATTATTGGAGTACCGATTATCCAAGCCAATGTGCCAGTCTCCAAAGGGAAATTTTAGAAGATGCAGTGACTATGCTTGCTGAAGGTGGCCGTCTGGTCTATTCGACCTGTACTTGGGCACCTGAGGAAAATGAAGAAATCGTCCACTGGTTGCTGGATACTTATGATTTTGAATTGCTTCCAGTCGAGCATGTGAACGGTATGGTAGCAGGAATTGATCTTCCTGAAACGGCTCGGATGTACCCTCATCATTTCAAGGGAGAAGGCCAGTTTGTTGCCCACCTGCACTTTAAGGGAGAAAATCCAGCATCTAAATTCAAAGCTAGCAAGAGCAATCATAGTCGGGAACAGCTGGTCTTGTGGCAAGAATTTGCCCAAAAACACTTGCGAGTCAATCTAACTGGTATCTTGCAGACTTTTGGAGACCAACTTTATCTCTTGCCCGAGATGCTACCTGATCTAGGGAAACTCAAAATTGCCCGAAATGGCCTCCATCTGGGTACTTTTAAGAAGAAACGCTTCGAACCAAGCTTTGCTCTGGGATTAGCCTTGAAACCAAGTCAAGTAAAACAAAGTGTCGAAATCAATGATGAGGACTTTGTAAAATATGTGGCTGGTGAGACCGTTCAATTGGCTGAAGCTCGACCAAATGGCTGGTATCAAGTTGTGGTTCAAGGAAACGGACTAGGCTTTGCCAAGGTAACGGGAAATGTTTTGAAAAATTATTATCCAAAAGGGCTCAGATTCAGGTGAAAAAGCTAGTCAAAGAGCCTATTCTATGTTATAGTGGAAGTATGAGTTTTTTCTGATAGTCTTTCATTATTACTTATATTATACGATGGAATTGTCCGCTCCTAAGAATGACTAGATAAAATAAAGTGGGACAATCATTGATGATAATTGGATGATCAGGACAAACGGAAGAAATCAGAACATTTATCATTATGTTCAAGGAGAATAACAGTGAAAAAAAGAAAAAAGCTCGTCATGTCTCTTGCAGCTCTTTTGATGGCAGGTTCTCTAGCAGGATGTGCTAGCTGGATTGATCGTGGAGAATCCATGACAGCCGTTGGTTCAACTGCTCTTCAGCCTCTTGTCGAAGCGGCAGCAGATGAATTCGGTTCTAGAAACATCGGAAAAACAGTTAATGTTCAAGGTGGAGGATCGGGTACAGGACTTTCCCAAGTCCAGTCTGGAGCAGTTGACATCGGGAACTCTGACGTCTTTGCAGAGGAAAAAGAAGGAATCGATGCTTCAGCCCTAGTAGACCACAAGGTTGCAGTGGCTGGTCTTGCAGTGATTGTAAACAAAGAAGTGGATGTAGAAAATCTCACAACCGAGCAACTTCGCAAAATCTTTACAGGTGAAGTGACCAACTGGAAAGAAGTTGGGGGCAAAGACCTGGCCATTTCAATCATCAACCGAGCAGCAAGTTCTGGTTCACGAGCGACGTTTGATACGGTCGTTATGAATGGCCAAGCGGCAATGCAGAGCCAAGAACAGGATTCTAACGGGATGGTCAAGTCCATTGTATCCCAAACGCCTGGAGCCATTTCTTACCTGGCCTTTGCCTATGTAGATGACTCCGTGAAAAGCATGAAACTGAATGGGTATGAACCTACATCTGAGAATGTAACGACCAACAATTGGCCTTTGTGGTCTTATGAACATATGTACACACTTGGTCAGCCAAATGAGTTAGCTGCTGAATTCCTGAATTTCGTCCTCTCAGATGAAGCACAAAATGGAATTGTTAAGGGCATGGGCTATATCTCTATCAATGAAATGAAAGTCCAAAAGGATGCTTCAGGTACAGTTACAGTAGTAGAAGGAGGTCAATAATGAATCAAGAAGAATTATCTAAAAAATTACTCTCTCCTTCAAAGAACTCTCGCCTTGAGAAGTTCGGTAAAGGTTTGACCTTCACCTGCCTTTCTTTGATTGTTATCATTGTGGCCATGATTTTAATTTTTGTAGCCCAAAAAGGTTTATCGACCTTCTTTGTCAATGGGGTCAACATCTTTGATTTCCTCTTTGGACAAACTTGGAATCCTTCTGGGAAACAATTTGGTGCCCTTCCGATGATTTTGGGCTCCTTTATTGTGACGATTTTATCAGCCCTCATCGCAACACCCTTTGCTATCGGTGCTGCAGTCTTTATGACAGAAGTATCACCAAAGGGTGCAAAGATTTTGCAACCAGCCATTGAACTCCTCGTCGGTATTCCTTCAGTCGTCTATGGATTTATCGGTTTGCAAGTTGTGGTGCCTTTTGTTCGTAGCGTCTTTGGTGGAACTGGTTTTGGGATCTTGTCAGGGATTTTCGTTCTTTTTGTCATGATCCTACCAACTGTAACCTTTATGACAACAGACAGCTTACGGGCTGTTCCTCGTCATTACCGTGAAGCCAGTTTAGCTATGGGAGCCACTCGTTGGCAAACCATCTGGCGTGTGACCTTGAAAGCAGCACGTTCAGGTATTTTTACTGCAGTGGTCTTTGGGATGGCGCGTGCCTTCGGTGAAGCCCTTGCTATTCAGATGGTGGTCGGAAACTCAGCAGTTATCCCAACCTCGTTAACAACACCAGCTGCGACCTTGACATCTGTATTGACTATGGGTATCGGAAATACCGTCATGGGAACGGTTGATAATAACGTTCTCTGGTCACTGGCCTTAGTCTTGCTCTTGATGAGTTTGGCCTTCAACAGTGTGATTAAATTGATTACGAAAGAAAGAGGAAAGAAAAACTATGCACGCTAAGAAATTAGATAAACTTGCAACAGCTGTCCTCTATACCATCGCGGGTATCATCGTGGCCATTTTGGCATCTTTGATTCTCTATATCTTGGTGAGAGGGTTACCGCATATCTCTTGGTCTTTCTTGACTGGGAAATCTTCCTCTTATCAAGCAGGTGGAGGTATTGGGATTCAGCTCTACAATTCCTTCTTCCTTTTGGTCATTACCTTGATTATTTCTGTTCCCCTGTCTATGGGAGCTGGTGTTTTCCTCGCTGAGTATGCCAAAAAAGGACCTGTGACCAATTTTATTCGTACCTGTATTGAGATTTTGTCTTCTCTACCATCAGTCGTTGTGGGTCTCTTTGGTTACTTGATCTTTGTAGTCCAGTTTGAGTATGGATTTTCAATCATTTCAGGTGCCTTGGCCTTGACGGTCTTTAACCTCCCTCAGATGACTCGAAATGTTGAAGACAGTTTAAAACACGTTCACCATACACAACGTGAGGCTGGTCTTGCCCTTGGAATTTCTCGTTGGGAGACTGTGGTCCATGTCGTCATTCCAGAAGCCCTTCCAGGTATCGTAACGGGTGTTGTCTTGGCATCTGGCCGTATCTTTGGTGAGGCCGCCGCTCTTATCTATACGGCAGGACAATCCGCTCCAGCCCTTGACTGGTCTAACTGGAATGTCCTCAGTGTTACCAGCCCTATCTCAATCTTCCGACAAGCAGAAACCCTGGCTGTCCACATCTGGAAGGTCAACAGTGAAGGAACGATTCCTGATGCTACCATTGTATCTGCTGGTTCTGCTGCTGTGCTCCTCATCTTTATCTTGATTTTTAACTTTGGGGCACGCAAACTCGGAAGCTACCTACACAAGAAATTAACCGCTGCCTAAAGGAGAAGCCATGTCAAAATATAATTGGGATGAA